>DOMV01000481.1:1035-4082 GCA_003509805.1 Planctomycetaceae bacterium | reverse complement strand
TCCCGCAGCGCGTCGACCAAGGCGTCGGTGACGACCAACGGTCCCCGCGCGACGTTGGCCAGGAGCGCTCCCGACTTGAATTTTGCCAGCCTTGCGGCATCGAACATGGCGTGGGTCCGTTCACACAACGGTAAACAGAGAATCACGGCATCGCATTTCGGGAGCATTTCGTCCAATCGGTCCGCCGTCCAAAGTGCCGCGACGTATTCCGGCTTCTCGAACGGAAACAGGTCGGTCGCCATGATCGTACAACGAAACGCCGAGAGAATTTCCGCGATCCGGCGTCCGACACCGCCGAAACCGACGATCCCGACCGTGCCGTAGGAAAGGTCCTTTGTCGGACGGCGGGTGAATTGGCGATAGCCGGATTCCACCGGAATGCTTTGCTCCCTCCAAAACGTCGTCAGATTGCGCATCCAGGAAAGCAGGAGGGAAAGCGTGTGTTCGGCAACCTGATCGGCAAGCGCCCCGGAGGCGGTGGTAATCGTGATCGAGGAATCGATGACCGAAGGAACCAGGCACCAGTCCATTCCGGCCGCCGAAGACTGAATCCAGCGAAGTCGGCCTTTTTGCACGATCCGGTCCCAATCGACGCGAACTTTGGCGTGTCCGCAAAAATAATCGGCGTCAAGCAGGGCTTCCGCAATCCTGTTTTGGCCGACGTTGACGATACGGATTCCGGGCCAGGCTTCCATGATCCGGTCAAGGTGGTACTGTTCCACAGGCTCGTTTTTATAGCAGACGACGAGATTTTCCATGGGCGGATGAATCGTGAGCGGAAAACGAAGACGAACGAGCCGGGCACGGCGTTTCGCGACCATTGACGAGCCGGGAACGGCGTTCCCGGACGCCGGAGATTTTTAGTATAGAGCCGACAATACGGCGATACAAGAAGGTTTTGCGGCTTTCCGGCGGAAAAATTTTTCCGAAATCCCGTACCAAAGACTTTTTTTCCGGCGCAAAATGGGGTAGACTGAATGCGGCGGACCGGGTGGACCGACGGCATGTCGCGGTTTCCGCTTTCGACCGTATCCGCCCGCTCCGCTTGCATTTTTTCGTTGGATACTTTTCTACCGAAGCCGGTTGCATTTTCCGTCCGACCGCCTGTTTATACCGAAGCCGGTTGAGTCGTTGGTAAACACAGCCCGGTTGAACCGCCTGTNNGGAAATTTCAACTGCCTCCAGTACACCCTACATGAACACAGGCTCCCGGATCGGCGGCCCCGGGAGATTTTTAACCGTAAGCGGCATGACAATCCTCCCGCGAACAATCGCCTGCCGCTCGAACGATCCGCGTACATACACACATTAACAAAAGCCGGGAGCGAGTGAGTGCGGCAGGCGGACCTGACCGAATGTCCGTTTTCGTCGCGTTTCCAGCATAACCGCTTCCAGTATCACGTCACAGGAGTCCTTTTATCGTGGACAAGAATCGATTCCGTATCGGCCTTCTCGCCGTCATCCTCCTCGTGGTTTTCCGCATCGCGATAGGGTGGCATTTTTTGTACGAGGGAATTCTCAAATTCGACCCATTACATGAGTTCAGTGCGAAAGGTTTTCTCGGAATGGCCAAGGGGCCGACCGCCCCGATTTTCTACGAAATGCTGCCGGACATCGACGGCCGGGACCGTCTGAAGATCGAGCCGGTCAAAAATGCCGACGGAAAAGACACCAAGCTCCGCACCTTTCCGGTTTACGAGAATGCCTGGGCCGCTTTCAAGAGCCGATTCGATTCCCGCTATGCGCTTGATGAAGCCCAAAAGGCGGAAGCCCGGCGGATTTACGACCAGTACCTTGCGTCTCTTCGCGAATATGCGGCGGACGTCGAAACCGATGTCGCCCAATTTCTCGGCAGCATGGCCCGTTTCGATGAAACAGCCGGAGAAAACCAAGCCGCTTACCAACAGCAACGCGACTGGGACGCCATGATGAAATACAGGGCCGACGGCGCGAAATGGACCGGCGATCTCGACAAAATGGGCGATGCGATGGCCGGCGACCTGCTTGCCCTCTATAACCCGCGACTTGCCGGAATGACCGGACAGATCGTCACCCGGCCGGAAAAGCCCTGGGTTCCGAACCCGATTGCCGATACACAAATGTCCCTGCTCAACCGCAGCGTCATGCTCGGGCTCACCGCGATCGGGATTTGCATGATCCTCGGCTTCTGCAACCGCCTTGCCTGCCTCGGCGGGGCCACATTCCTGTTCAACGTCTGGCTTTCCCAGTTCCCCTGGCCCGGGGTCTATCCGCCGATCCCGGACATGATCGGACATTTCCTGATCGTCACGAAGGATTTCGTGGAACTGCTCGGTTGCCTGATCCTTGCCGCCTTGCCCGCCGGCCGTTGGGGGGGGCTTGACTTCTTCCTGTATCACAACTGCGGCGGTAAAAAACTTGCCCAGTGGATCGGTCTCGAAGATGTCGCGGAATCGGACAATACCACCAAAACGCCCGCCTGATTCAGCCGTTTCCCTACGTTCCCATTCGATTCATCACCCTTTATACCGAAGCCGGCCCCGTTTTCCGCTTAACCGCCTGTTTACTTTCCGAGCAGTGTTACTGCCGATGGGCAGGCTCCCGAATCGTCGGCTTCGGGAAATTTCAATCGCCTCCAGTATATTCCTTTCCCATGTCCGAAAAAATCACGTTCAGTCGTCGCGATATGCTCAAGGGCGGTGTTCTCGCCGCCGCCGTTCCCGCCGTCGGTGCAGGCGCTTTTTACTTCGGCTATTCCAAAGCGCACGGATCGCCGGTTCGCGTCGGTGTTCTGGGGACCGGCGACGAAGGATGCGTCCTCCTCGGGGCGATCAATCCGGAATACATCAATGTCGTTTCGATTGCCGACATTCGCCCCTACAACCAGTTTCGCGCCTTTCACGGCGACGTCTATTCCGATGCCGCGCTCAAGGCCCGGCCGGGGTTGATGTCCGTCTACGCCTGGAAAACCGAGCAGGAGGCCCGGCGCCGCGTCACGGTGTACAACGACTACAACGAATTGCTCGACAACGCGAAACGGGACGGCATCGAAGCGGTCATCATCGCCC
>DOMV01000481.1:0-995 GCA_003509805.1 Planctomycetaceae bacterium | reverse complement strand
TCGCCAACTGCAAGGAAATGGCCAGGGCGGCCACGTTGGCGAATCGGCATCTCGCGACCGGACACCAACGGCACTACAACATCCTCTATGCCGAAGCGATGGACACGATTCGTCGCGGAATTCTGGGGAACATTCACTACATCCGTGCCCAGTGGCATCGCGGAAATGCGCCCGGCAACGATTCCTGGCAGTTGCCGATGCCCTACGCCTTCAAGCCGGGAGACCCGCAGTCCAAAAAACTGGCGAACGAATTGAACGCGTGGCAAAACCAAATGTACAAGGCCCGGGGCGTGGAAATTGAAAGTTGGGCTAAAAAAGTCGCGCAAAAACAGGCCCAGTTGGATGATGCGATCCTGTCCGAGGGAGGGGCTCTCGCCGATCGCACATTCAAAAGCTCCAAGGAATACGGATACCGGGACGAGACCGTCCAGTGGACCGACCCTCGGAAAGGCGAGCAGTCCTATCTCCGTCCGGCCGCCGAGGAATTGCTGCGATGGCGATTGTGGAACCGGACCGGCGGCGGTCTCATGGTCGAACTCGGGTCGCACCAGCTTGACGCGGCAAGCATTTTCCTCGCGGCGAACAACGATCATTATCTTGACCAAACCGGCAGCACGAGGGAGCGGGGCCAAAAAGTGCATCCGCTGAAGGTAAACGTCTCGGCCAACCGGAACATCTTCGGCATGGACCGCGAGGTGAACGATCACATCACGACGATGGTCGAGTTTCCCGCCCCCGATTACGATCCGTCGACGAAAGCGGGCCGCAAACGCCGCATTTGCGTCCAGTATTCGACGATCAACGGAAACGGGTTCGGCGGATACGGCGAGGTGGTATACGGCACGAAAGGCACGTTGATCCTGGCCACGGAAGCGACCTCGGTTCTTTTCCGGGATGAAACGGCCAGCAAGGTCGGGGCCAAGGACAGTACTGCGGCGGCACTTGATACGCAGTCGTCCGGTCCGGCCCAGAAAGCGCCGGGCGGCGCGGCGGCC
>DOMV01000370.1:5153-5396 GCA_003509805.1 Planctomycetaceae bacterium | reverse complement strand
TTTAGTGCTGGCAGGGTACTAGTGACAAAGAAGATACACCCTTTTCGATTTCCGGGAAAGAGCAAATACGCAATTTAAGACTTGGAAGGGTGGTAGAGCCAAAAAAATTTTTACCGTCCTCGACAAGCATCAAAATGACGGTATACTATGGCCATGGGTTTATGTTTTTTATGTGTAAGCACCCCTAGCTCAATTGGATAGAGCATCGGTCTACGGAACCGAAGGTTACTGGTTCGAGTCCAG
>DOMV01000370.1:171-5073 GCA_003509805.1 Planctomycetaceae bacterium | reverse complement strand
GAAATACGGCCTCAAACGCTCCCCGCATCGGTTTCTTTGTCCGGGACGGTTTTTCCGAAAAAACCGAGGCCGAAACCCGTTGATACGGAATATCTTCCGGCCTTTCGCCGCCGCCGTGTGAACAGGATTGCGCAAACAAAAACGCCGCTTTTTTCACCGATCTGCCTTCCGGCGACGTTCCCCGCCCCGACGCCCTGTTTTGGCCCCAGTCGCGGCCCGGCGACCGCCTCGGGAAAACGGCCAACCTTCTCCCCGGTCGCAACGTCGGGGAAACTTGGCAGCGGTCGTCCCTTGCCATCCCGACGCCCACGGATCGCCCACGTCGCGTTCCGTTTCCCCGCCCCACGTCGGCCCCATATCGCGGCGACGTTTCTCCTGACGAAAACCCGATGAAAAGTCGGGAAGTCGTCAGGAAGTCCACGATGTTCACTTGGTAGGATACTGGGGAGCGATAGGGACACAAGTCGGCGCGAATCTCGTGATTTCGGTTTATCCCCAATTGGTTCGACACGATCCGTTCCAGAAAATCAAAATGAAGGTTTTCCCACTTCACTCTTTTTGAAAGGAGAACCTTATGAGACCGAAAGAAATGATCGCTTGGATCAGTCCCGCCGACCTTGCTCCCTGGAATGGAGCCGAAGTCCCCGTCCGATTCGTTTTTACGGAAAGGAGCGTGGAAGTTTGGCTTCCAACGGTTCCAGATTTGAAACCGGAAGAATTGGAACGACTTCGTACCGTATTTTCTGAAATCGAATCGGCCTTATCGCCCCAGTCGCGAGAAATCTTGTGGCTCCTGCTTCATTCGGAGGGTGGCAAGGCGACCCGGAAGGAACTGCTCGAGAATGTCTGGGTGAAAAACGTTCCGACATCAAGCACCATTCGCAAGGCGATTCATGTTTTAAACGAAGCATTGATGCGAATGAAATTCGGCTATGTGGTCCGAGGGAGTCGCGAAGAAGTTTACCGCTTATGTCCGTATGTCCCGAAACGCAGCGAACGGTAACGCTGATGGTAACGCCCCCCGCATCGGGACCGAAAACCGTTTTTTCTTCAAAAATATTTTCGGTTTCGATGCGGAATTTACAGCACGAAATGCGTTTCTCCAAAATTTTTTTCATGGTAACGCTAAAAGTAACGCGAGAAGCTGTCTTGTGCTGTATGATGCCGGATGAGTCTATAAAACCGACGATGATGGTTCGATCATGGAGAGTGTCGAATCGCAGAACACAACGTCGCCCGTTTCATCCTTCAGAAAAGCAGTGCAGCCCTATGACATGGTGGGAATGGAAGAAAAAACGTCGGCGAGCGGCCACCTTCGCCCGCCATTCCGCAGAAAACCGGCAGGAGAATTCCGTTGAAATCCAGCAAGATGAAATGCGACGTTTCGCGGATAAAAACAACATCGAAATCGTCAAGGATTTTTGGGATGCCGGCAAATCGGGACTCAATGCGGAAGGCCGACAAGGATTTCAAGACCTGCTTGGATTCGCCAAAAAAGGATATATCGATTCCATATTATGCCTTGACATGACGCGCTGGGGACGTTTTCAAAACATCGATCTTTCTGCCGCCTACGAAGCGCAATGCGCCGAATACGGCGTCGAAGTCATCTACGTCAACCACGGCGACCTCAGGGAGGAAAGCGGCGATTACGACGGGTTGGACGATAATGACATGTTTCTCGGCTTGCGGAAAAGCATGGAGCGGACGATGGCCGGTAAGTACAGTGCCGACCTGAGCAAAAAGGTCTGGGCCGGAGCCGCCAAGGTCTCGGAGCAAGGAAACCGTGCCGGAGGGCCGCCGCCTTATGGAATGCTGCGAGTGGAGGTCGACGAGCAAAGAAATGCACTCGGCGTGATGAAGCCGAAACAGCACAAATCCTATCCGAACAACCGGGTGCGTCTGATTCCCGACCAGGAACACAAAGCGGAAATCGTTTGCGACATTTTCAATCTTTTCGTGACGGAAGACCGTTCGGAAAGCGAGATCGTCGCGGCACTTGAACAACGTAATATTCCCGCGCCGAAAGGCGGCAAATGGACGACGTCGACCATTCGGAGGATTTTGCGGAACGAGGAATACGCCGGTTCCGTCGTCTACAATCGTGTTTCCTTCAAGCTCAAGAAGAAGCGGGTTCGCAACCCGCGCGAGAAGTGGATCGTCAAGCCGGGGAGCTATCCTCACGTCGTCGAACCGGCGATCTTCGAGGCAGCCCAAGCCAAATTTGATCTTCGAGACAAGCGGATGTCCCGCGAGGAGATTCAGCAGCGTCTCCGTTTCGCGTTTCAAAAATATAACATGCTTTCTTACACGCTCATGCATTCGTTGCCGGACATGCCGACCCGTCGCGAGGTGATCAAGGAGTTCGGTTCCTTGCCGGAAGCCCTTCAATCGCTCTATCCCGACGTTCTCGACAAGGCTCGGACCAAGGTTCGGAAGATGATCGAATCCGAAGCGGACGCGGTTTTCGAGCACGAGGATTTCCTGGTGATCAACGAAATGTTCAGCGTCAAGATCGAGCCGGTTCTCCCTTTTTCAAGGGGATACGGACATCAATGGCATTTTCGTATCGACGACCGTCCCTGCGTCGACATCACGTTGGGCGTTCCGCTCCGGGATTTCAAGGGATCACGGATTCTGGGTTATTTCCCATTCCCGCGAGTCCTGGTCGACGAGCCGCTCATTTGCATCGCCCATTCCTCGTCGTTCAAGATCGGATTGTTCGGATACACCGATCTGAGTTTCATACTCGATCTCGTCCGTTGGACGAATCATCACGACAAGCGGGGTGAGAAATGAAGAAACAGAAAATCATTATCCGTTCGATCAAGGAACGCCGTTTTGTCCGAATTCCCATTGACAAGATCGTCGTCATCAATTCCAGACGGCGCGATGAGGAGCGTTTCAAGGAGACCATCCGAAGCATTTCGGAACTCGGCCTCTACAAACCGATCTGCGTCAATTCCCGGCGTTTGAAAAAGACCGGTATGTATGAACTCGTCAGCGGTGAGGGGCGTCTCGAAGCCTGCCGCCAGTTGGGAATGACGCATATCGAGGCTGAAATCATCGATGTCGACGATGAATTCGCCTTGCTGTCGGGACTTGCCGAAAATTTCACCCGCAAAAACAAGAACGTCATCGATTTCGCCAAGCGCATCCTGCAAATGTTCGAACGCGGCATGAGTTACGCCGAGCTGGCGCGGATCACCGGCAAATCGGCGACGACGATGAGTTCCTATATCGCACTGATGCAAAAGGGGGAAGAACGCTTGATTCGCGGAGTCGAAGAAGGCGTTTTTTCACTCAGCTTCGCGATGCAGGTCATCGAGAATCCATTGAGTGAAACGCAGCACTTCATCATGAACGAATATCAAAACGGAAGAATCTCGGATCGCGACCTGGGTCGAATTACGAAAATTCTCAAGGAACGTGCGGAAAAAGGGCTTTCGAACGCCGACATGACGATGAAGAAACTGACGGCGACGATCAAGGTCAAAACAAAGGAATGCAAGATGCTCTACGAGCAGGGCAAAGCGAAACGCGACGATGTGCTCCATTTGAGAGAGTGCCTCCTGGAATTATGGAAGGATGAGAAATTCAGCAAAATGGCCGACGTGCTCAAGGATTTGCCGAGGCCGGAATTGAAAGGTCAATACGGAAACTGAACCTGTTTTCAACTTATTCGTGAAAGGTGCGATATGGAAATGAAATCAATGATGAATGCCAAAGACATTCCTTTGAGCCGATTGGTGGCGAGCAACCCGAAAAAATTCAGAGAGAGCGATCTTGCCGGGATTCGGATGAGCTTGGAACAGATCGGCATGTTGGAACCGTTGATCGTCCACGACGAAGGGGCGACGGCGCTGATCGTCGACGGCAACAAACGATACTTCATCCTGCTCGAAGCGGGCATTGAATCGGCTCCCTGTGTCCTGGTGGATCGTCCCGACATTTACACGGCTTCGTATCAGGTCATTGCCGTTTCTCCCGCCGAACGCGCCAAAATGCTCAAGAAGGTTTTGGAAACGGTTTCCGAGAACAAGGTTGCCGCCGCGATCGGTGTTTCGTCGCTCAAAGCCGGCTTAGACAAGAATCTCATCGCCAAATTGAGCCCGGCGATTATTCTCGCCTACGATCAAGGTTTGCTCTCGAAGGCCGCTCTTCAGGAATTGAAGAACGTCACGCCCAAACGTCAGGCCGAGATTTTGAAGGAACTCAAGCACGCTAGGAATTACGGGCTTGATGTGATCAAGAGCCTGATTTTGGCGACTCCTTCTTCGGAGCAGGTCGCTCAAAAAAAGAAAACGCCCTGGCAGAAAAGCGAAGAAAAACGGGACTCGATCACCAAGGAATTACAGGAGCTCGAAAAGCGAAGCGATTTGATGTCGCACCTGTTCCACACCTACGTGAGCGACGTCACGCGACAATTGACCTATATTCGCGGATTCTTGAAGGACAAAAAAATCGAACAGTATGTGATGTCGAAGTATCCCGAAATGCTCAAAGTGTTTCGCGAGATCATGGAACGAGAATAACCGTCCTTGGCTTTCTTGCCATAGAGACGGTACCGCTCTTTGATAATCAGGTAGCAAAAGAAAGTATCAAACGGCCCTTGGAGTGGCGATCCTCCAAGGGCCGATGGGGGCGGCTCTGGAAAATTCCGCCCATTCTCGGCGCGAGAGGGCGCATCGGGTAAAATCGTTGAAAACGAGATTGTTCCTTGCTTTTCTTTCCAAATCCCATGTACCTCGACATCAACAACTGCCGGATCGAACTGATTCGGGGCGACATTACGGAACAAGAGGTCGATGCCATCGTCAACGCCGCGAACGCTTCGCTGGCCGGGGGCGGCGGTGTCGACGGAGCGATTCATCGTCGCGGTGGCCCGACGATCATGCAGGA
>DOMV01000370.1:0-164 GCA_003509805.1 Planctomycetaceae bacterium | reverse complement strand
GGGAATCTCAAGGCCAAATTCGTTTTTCACGCCGTCGGTCCCCGCTGGAGCGGTGGTAATCGCAATGAGTCGGAGTCGCTGCGGTCGGCGTATCGAACCTGCCTCGAATTGGCCGTCAAACACGATTGCCGGTCGGTTGCCTTTCCGTCGATCAGCACCGGCAT
>DOMV01000373.1 GCA_003509805.1 Planctomycetaceae bacterium | reverse complement strand
GCCTACCGCCCGTCGCGGCTCGCGACCCCGGCTTCGGGAAATGTCAACAGCCTTCGGCAGACTTAATCGGGCAATTCGACGACGAGGCGGCGTTTCCCGTCGACGGTCGTCTCCAAAAAGGCGACGAGCGGAACGGTTGCCGAAACGGAATGTTGCACGCCTGCCGGTTCGGATTTCTCCCGGCTCGGTTCCGCGCCGAGCAGGGTGAACAGGCGTTGCCGGAACAACTCGGTTTCTTCTTCGAGGGGAAACGTGTCGATCCCGGCAGAACAATCAAACACCGACGCCGCCGCATCCCGTGATTGGTGCAGCAAACGTTCTTCGATCGAGTTTTCGGCGATGAACAGGAACATCCGGATCGGCGTTTTCCGGTTTCGACGGCCCTGCTCCACGACGGCGATCCGACGTTCCAGGGCGGCAGGCGTCCACGGCAGGTCGAAATGAATCAACGTATCCGCGCCGCCCAAGGAAATATCCCGTACCGCATCCCCCGTCGTGAGGAGGATACGGCAACCGGCTTTCCCACCACCTGTTTTTCCGTCGGTTTTTCTTTCTTCGCAAAAGGCCTTTACCGCTTCACGCCGTTTCTTCAGTGGGGCTCCGGGGTCCGCGAGAATGAGGGAAACCCCGTCACGGTCGATCTTTTCGGCGATTTTTACGAGCATGGACGGCCATTCGGAGAAAACGACGATACGGCTGTTTTCATCGGCAAGCGAATTCCGGAGAAGGCGGTCGAGGTATTCCAGTTTCGCCGAGGGTTCTCCCGACGTTTTATGAACGAGTTGCGCCCCGTCGCAAACCCGCTGGGCGGTAAGCAGGTGTTTCCGGATACGCACCATTTCGATTTCCGTCAATCGCGGATGGGCCAGTCGACGCCGTGCCCGCGAGATTTCTTCGGCGTGAATCCGGGCCTGTTCGGGAGATTGCGGTATCGTGACGATCCGGGTCGAACGTGCCGGCAGTTCTTTCCATACCGCCGCACGGGTTCGTCTTAACAAAATCGGTTCGACGGCTTTTCGCAGGGAGGTCAGGTCCTTGTAGGCGACCGGCTTGCCCCGGGAATCGACTTCCCGGTGTCGATGGAAAAACCGGAATGCCGGGGGCAATCGACGGTCGTCGACGAATTGGACCATCGAGTAAAGGTCTGCCGGATTGTTCTTCGGCAGCGAATCGGTCAACAGCAGCGCGAAGGGCGAGACAAGCCGTTTGATCGCCCTTGCCGTCTTCGATTGCCAATCGCACAGGCGTTCCCCGTCGTCGAGGATGACCAGGTCCCAGTGAACCCGCCGGATCGCTTCGACGTCCTCGACCAATCGTTCGTACGTGCAAACGGTAAAAAAGGCCGACCCGTAAACGGGCGGCGGTGTCGGCGATTCCGTCTCGACAACGGGTTCGTCGATCGTTTCACCTCGGTATTGGCCATTGTTTTGACCACAATGCCCACCACGGGGTCTCTCTTCGTGTCGTCCTTCCCGGGCCACCGTGCATTTCCGGTTGGAAAAACGGTGTATCTCGCTTTTCCAGTGGGATTTCCGGATGCGTGAACAAACGACGAGGACCGTGCGTATGTCGGCGTATCGTGCGAGCAGTTCGGCGACGCCGATTCCCTGGACCGTTTTGCCGAGTCCTATGTCGTCGGCAAGAATGGCCCGCCCCGCCCCGACGGCAAAAGCGATACCGTCGAGTTGATAAGGGTACAACTCTTCCTTCAACAACGTCGTCCGGAGCGGATGGTCTTTCGGGTTGTTGCGGATCGCATCGGCCTTTTCCGTGATCGAAAGGCGAAACAGGGCGCGGGAAATCAGTTCTTCCGCATCGGGATAAATGGTGACGGGAAAACCGGCCCGTTCCAGCCGGGCAACCAGTTTGACCAGGCCGCGCACATCGTCGATGGGACGGTCGAGATATTTTTTCGTCGCGGCAAGCAGGGCGCTCGTCGGTGCGTCGGGGAGCACCAGGTGCAGGGTTCTTTCCTCGCCGTAACGGACGTGGACGAAGATCGCGTCATTGCGATACGGCTCACGAAAAGCGGAACGGGGAAACTGTTTGCGGAGCGTGTTCAGGGCGAATTCGATATGTTTGCACGTGCCGAGCGTGTTTGTCCGGAAATCGGGGCAATCGCAGTACGAGGAACCTCGCTGCTCGCCGCGCAGGGCCACCCGGTAAAGTTGGCCCGACGTTCCGCTCAGGACCCGGTAATCGGCCCAGGGGGAATGGGGGGTCGGCGGCGCAGCGGCATGGGGGTTTTGACGCGCATCGTCATGGGCATCGTGATGGACGTTGCGCTCGGAACCGACGTGTCCTTCTTCAATGGCGTCGTTTTCAATGGTGTCGTTGACGATCTTCTCGACGAACGCATCGACAAACGCGTCGAGTCGGACCTCGCCGGAGCGGAGCAGTTGAAAGGGTTCCGATTCGGCGCGCGCACGACGTTCGAAAACCGCCCGTTCGAGCAGTTGCTCCTCGGAAAGATGTTCGAGCGGCGTTTCCCTGTCCGGCGGATCGGAAAGGCCCAGGAGCGGCTTTTCATCGAGGATCAGCGAAAGGGCCGTCGCCACATGAGGGCAACCGACCTGTTCCCGTTCGGGCGTCGAGCAGGCGGAACAATGGCAGCGGATGGCGGAATGGGGATTTCGCCGGGATTTCCGTTTTCCGCCCGGCTTGTCGCGAGGTACGGTGTCGAGGGAAAGAGAGACGACCACTTCCTCGCCGATCCGCCCGTCGAGAACGGGAAGCATGGGATCGTCGTCGCGCAAAGTCAATTGAAAAACATTCGAATCGACATAAACATCGGTACGGGGATCGAAATCATCGGGAATCCTGCATTCCCGGAGCAGATAAAAACCCTGGGGGCCAAGCAGGTCGCGTGCTTCCCGGAGGGAAAGTTGCGCAAGCCGCTCCCGTAAGGAAATGGTCGTCGAACGCGTCATCGTCAAATACCTTTTATACCGAAGCCGGTTGAGTGCAAGTAAACACAGCCCGAAGCGTCGGCTTCGGGAAATTGCAATGGCTTCCAGTGCATACCGAAGCCGGTTGGATTTTCGAGAAAAAGACACTAAATTCTCGCACGAATTGCCGGAAAAATCAAGTCCGTAATCCGAGTCGCAATCCGGGCTGTTTGCGTCGATTTATGAAAGTGCGCATATTGAACAAAATCGCGGAAACAAAAAATTAGCTCATTCCCGAAACCGGGTTGAGCTTGCTCGAATCGGCCAGGATTCGTACAATCGCCGCAATCGGGGGATTTACACACAACAGTCAAACAATTTTCGACATCAC
>DOMV01000470.1:7580-27489 GCA_003509805.1 Planctomycetaceae bacterium | reverse complement strand
TGAAACTGTTCCCGCGCACAATCACCCGCCTCCCGAACGATCCGCTTCATGCAAGCCCGGAACGAAGCGCACGAAAGCCCGGAACGAAGCGTAGCGCAGTGACGGGAGACTACGGCAAATCCTGATGACAAACCCCCAAAATGTCCGTTTGCATCGCGTTTCCAGTATAGCACCTCCGCATCATACCACATTGCCCGACCGGTTCAAACGGGGGAGGAATGCTTGACATGGTTGCCGGGAGCGGACATAATGGATTGATGAGTGTCCGGTACGTCAAACGTTTGCAAATGGTGTTCGATTTTCGCCGCACGAGCCCTCCACCGCCCGAGTTGCCGCGGGACTATCGCTGGGTTTCCTGGAAACCGGAATTGCTGGAAACCCACGCCAGGGTCAAGTACGAGGGATTTCGCGGGTCGATGGACGCCGACTTGTTCCCGACGTTTTCAGATTACGACCGTTGCCTGCGCCTCATGGAAGCGATTGCGGGCGATCCGTCGTTCGAGCCGAAAGCGACCTGGTTGATCGTCCATGCTGCCCCGGAGGAAAAGTTCCGTTTCATCGCCAATATCCAGGGAATGCGGCTCGACGGACTCAACGGCAAGATACAGAACGTCGCGGTTGTTCCGGATTATCGTAACAAGGGATTCGGACGGCTGCTGGTCGCCGGTTGCCTGCACGGATTCCGCGCCGCCGGGATGGAACGGATCGCCCTCGAAGTTACCGCGGACAATTTTCATGCCGTGCGCCTTTACGAACATCTCGGTTTTGAAAGTGTAAAAGTTGTTTTCAAGGAAACCCGTTCGTAAACGGCGTTTCGGCAAACGGTGAACATTTCCCAAAATACCGTAAACGGGTGGAAAGGGCTCGTTTTCCTTTTTGCCCCCATCCCGGCCATCCCCAAGCGGCGACGGCTCCGCAATCCTCTCCGCCGCTTGCGTCCCCCGTTACCCATTGTCAATTCACCACGCCGCGTTTCCGGTTCGCATGAATCAAAAAAAGAAAGGCCGTTTCATGCCGCCCTCTGTGCGAAGCCTGTTTTTGCTGGATCCCGGTCAAACGGCCCTGTTGGTCGTCGATGTTCAAGAACGGCTCGTTCCCGCCATGAAAAACGGCGAACGGACCGTCGAACGAACCAGGCGGTTGATCCGCGGGGCCGGGATTTTCAATGTTCCCGTCTTTCTGAGCGAACAATACCCCAAAGGTCTCGGCCCAACCGTCCCGGAACTTCTCGCGGAACTACCCGGGCAATGCCTCCGGTTTGAAAAACGGACGTTCAGTTGCTGCGAATCCGAAGAATGGATGCGGGAACTTGACAAAACCGGTGTTTCCCGGGTTCTTCTTTGCGGCATCGAATCGCATGTCTGTGTTTTGCAGACCGCGATGGATCTCCTGACCGCCGGATATGCGGCGTACGTGGCCACCGATGCGGTCGACAGCCGTTTCAAAAGTGATCGACGTTTCGCCCTGAAACGCATGAACGCGGCCGGAGTCGTTCTCACGACAAGCGAATCGGCGCTGTTCGAATGGTGCGGGACAGCCGACCACCCGCGATTCAAGGAAGTCGGCGCGCTGGTGACCGGAACGAAACCGAACCCGGCTTGATCCCGACCTGCCCCTGATCCGGCCGGCCCGGTCGGGTATACTGGCAACACGATGAAAACGACCGTTTTGACGCTGTTTGCGATCTAATCGTGTTCCGTATTGGGAAGCCGTTTCCGTCGCGGATGTTTTTTCTCAAGTGGTTCCCTTCGAAACGCCGACACTCCGATCAGGGTTCGTGTGTGTCGGTTTTCAGCTTGAACACCGAACGTGAAGAAGCCGTGTCCTACCGTAAACGGGACCTTTTCGGATGGAGCGCATCGAATGAACGTTTTCCAAACACTTTATCTAACTCACTTTTCGACTCCGAAAGAGGAACGCCTCCTGTATCGGTTCGTCAAAAAGACAAAGCCCCGGATCATTCTCGAATGCGGTATCCAACGGGGAGTGCGCATGATGAACCTGCTCCGGCTCGTCGGCACCTATGGGAAAACCGAAAGCGAAGAAGGTCCGCTTTACGTCTGCACCGATCCGTTTGAAGGACGAACCGAAGAAGACGGCCCCGGTCTTTCTCTGCGCAAGACCCATAAATTGCTCAGCCAAACGGGAGTGCGACACCGCTGTATTCCGGCTTCCGTGGAAATGGGCATTACCCAGATTTCCCGTTCGATCAAAGATATCGACCTGGCGATTCTCGCGACGCCCCATTTCGATTGGCTTGCGACCAAAGGCGCCCTGCTTGCCGTCGCCCTGCGCGAAGATGCCGCCGTTTTCACGAAATTTCCCGGACAGGAACTCAAACGGGTCCGGCTCCCGGAATTCCGGCGCATGATCGACACCGCCGTCGAATCCGACCGTAAACGCCGCAAAGCCGCCTGAAGCGTAAGCCTCAGGTCCGAAAATCGTCCGGCAACACGACCAAGGTCGCTCCCCAAGAAAGACCGACGCCGAAACCGATCAACATCGCCGGTTCGTTCGGTTTGAGCATGCCCTGTTCGAAGGCGTCGACCATGGCGATCGGGACGCTGCTGGAGACCGTGTTGCCCCGCTTTCGAATGTCGTTGAAAAATTTGGCCGAATCGAGGTCGCAGAGCTCGCGCAATTTTTCAAGCATGTATTTGTTGGCCTGGTGGAAGACGAAACAGCCGATATCCTCTTTCGCCTTGCCGCTTTTTTCGAGCAGCTCCCGCACCGTCGGCGGCACGCGATCCAGCGCGAAAGCGAAAATCGCCGGCCCGTGCATCGCGACCTGAACCTTGGAACGCACGCTTCCCTTGCCGTCCGGGTACTCGATATGATCTTCGGGCGTGGCCGGGTGGCGGTGTCCCCCGGCGGGGACGATGAGTAAATCGGCTCCGCTCCCGTCGCTGCCGAACACGAACGGCCCGATCGCAGGGGCGGGCTCCTTCCGTTCGACCGCGCGAATGAGCGTGGCGGCCGCTCCATCGCCGAACAACGGGCGGTTTACCCGGTCGAGTGGGTTGATGTACTTCGAATAGGTCTCCGAGGTGATGAGCAGGACATTCTCGGCCATCCCGCCTTCGATCAACCCTTTGGCCAATGAAAGACCGTAGATGTAGCCGCTGCACCCGAGGTTGAAGTCCAGCGCGCCGCACGCTTTCTTCAAACCGAGCCGCTCGTGGATGATACAGGCGGAAGTCGGCAGAAAATAGTCCGGCGACTGCGTGCAAAGCAAAACGAAATCAATCTCCTCCGGTTCGCAAACCTCTTTCTCGAAAAGACGTTCGGCGGCACGAATCCCCATATCGACCGCCGTTTCTCCCGGTGCGGCAATCGGTCGCTCTTCGATTCCGAGTTTGCGCGTGATTTTCTCTTCCGTCCAACCGGAAAAGAGTTCCGCAATGACCTTATTACCCAGTTTATTCTCCGGAAGGTAATAAGTGATGCTGATAATTTGTGCTGATTTCACGAAACGGCGGAAACATAAAGAGGAAGGACGGGAGCCGGTCAGCGATCTAACCCGGCGCAGGCGTTACGAAAAACAGGGATATGCCGATTGTATCAAATATCCCGGGGCTGTAAAGGAGGTGGTAACGTGTCGAATTGGAAAGTTGATTGAAAAAGGGGGCGCGTAAAAGTTGCCGGTCCGGTCACGGCGCTTCATTCCCGGCGTTCATGCGCGGTGTTCAGGGCCTTCATTTTTGCTACTTAAAACACAAGGAATCAGCCGTTTATTCAAAATAGGCAAAATATATCCCGCCGATTGGCCGCGAGTGACCGGATATCCCGTATTCCCCTTTATTTTTCACGGAGCGTTCGCCGAATAGTACCGAGAGGAATGTCGTCATTTTCAGGATCACGTAGGTTTTATCGACAATAATCCGTCGTTTGTTTTTTCGGGTCGGGCCTGTTTCGATCCCCTTTCCTGTGTTAAACTTGTTCCCAATCGGTGTTCATCGACGGCCATGTCAACATTTTTTCAAACCTTGTTTTCCGGTAATTCGTCTTACTCCGATTCCGTAGCGCACCCGGGTTCCCCTCCTTACCCGTCTTTCCCCATCGTCAAGCGGAGCACCCCTTTGGAGCAGTCCGGTATGTTCGACTCACCCTCGACCATGAGGTTCAATTACCCGTTGCCCTTTGGAGCGACGCTCCACGACAACGGGGTTCACTTTTCGCTTGTCAGCCGTTCCGCCCGATCGATGCGGCTCCTGCTCTACGATAAAGTGAGCGACCTCGAACCGTCCCAGGTCATCGAATTCAATCGGGAAAAAAACCGTTGGGGCGACGTCTGGAGCATGTTCATCAAGGGGATCAACGCCCGGCAACTCTATCATTTCCAGGTCGGCGAAGCCGACGGTCCGCGATTGATCGATCCTTATGCCAAGGCGCTGGCGGGTTCCTTCCAGTCGAACAAGGACGGGATTCTCCGGCCGCCCAAGTGTGTCGTGATCGACGACGCCGATTTCGATTGGCGCGACGATCCCCACTTGAAACACGATCTTTCCAAGAGCGTGATTTACGAAATGCACGTCGGCGGTTTCACGAAGTCGAAGTCGAGCCAAGTCAAGGAAGCCGGGACCTACTTGGGCGCGATCAAGAAGATCCCTTACCTGAAAGAACTTGGCGTCACCGCCGTCGAATTGATGCCGGTCCATGAATTCCTGGTCGGGAGCATCGACGGTACGACCGGGGGCCGGACGAATTTCTGGGGTTACGACACGATGGCCTTTTTCGCCCCGCACCGCGGTTACGCCTACGGCAAGGAGCCGGGTGCCCAGGTCCGCGAATTCAAGGAAATGGTTCGCGCCTTCCATGCCGCCGGGATCGAAGTGATCCTCGACGTCGTGTTCAACCACACCTGCGAAGGCAACGAACGCGGCCCGACGCTCAGTTTTCGCGGACTCGACAACGACGTTTACTACATGCTCCACAACGGCAAGGAGTATAAAAACTACAGCGGTTGCGGCAACACGGTCAACGGCAACCACCCGATCGTCCGGGAACTGATTTTCAACTCGCTCCGCTACTGGGTCCACAATTACCACATCGACGGGTTCCGTTTTGATCTGGCGTCGATCCTGAGCCGCGACCAGAACGGCAACCTGCTGGCCAACCCGCCGCTCGTCGAGCAGATCGCCGAGGACCCGCTTTTGGCCGACACGAAAATCATCGCCGAAGCCTGGGACGCCGCCGGCGCCTACCAGGTCGGCTCCTTTTTCAGTTCGCACGGCCCGAATTCGATGGGTTGGGCCGAATGGAACGGGAAATACCGTGACGACATCCGCCGATTCTGGCGCGGCGACCAGTTTTTCACCGGTGCGCTGGCGACCCGCATGGCCGGTTCGAGCGATCTTTACCAACACAGCGGCCGACAACCCTTTTGCAGTATCAACTTCATCACTTCGCACGACGGCTTTACGCTCAACGACCTGGTTTCCTATAATTCCAAGCACAACGAGGACAACGGCGAACACAACCGGGACGGCGACAACAACAGCATGAGTTGTAATTACGGCGTCGAAGGGCCAACCTCGATCAAGGAAATTGAAGCGACCCGCGCGCGCCAGATACGGAACATGATGGCGACGCTCCTGCTCAGCCAGGGCGTACCGATGATCGTCGCCGGAGACGAATTTCGTAAAACCCAACGCGGCAACAACAACGCCTACTGCCAGGACTCCACGATTTCCTGGCTCGATTGGCGACTTGAGGAAAAACACCGCGCGTTCGTCCGCTTCGTGCGGACGCTGATCAAATTCCGCAAAGAGGAATCGACGGTACGGCAATCCCGGTTCCTGACCGGGCAACCGCGACGGCCCGGGGCGCTCCCGGATATCGGTTGGTACGGACCGTTGGGGGGGGCCGTCCCGTGGAATAACGGGCTCGAACGCAGCCTGACCTGCCTGCTGGCCGCCGTCCAGCCGTCGGATGGGGAAGCTTCCCGGTTCCACATCCTGATTATGGCGCACGGAGGTTGGGAACCGCGGGACTTTTACTTCCCGGCAATCTGCCAAGGTTTCAAATGGCGGTTGTTCGTCGATACGCAGGCGGCGCCTCCGAACGACATTTATCCGCAATACGACGGTCCGCCGGCCGATTTGAAGGCCGCCGTCCGGTTCATGGACCATTCGTTGAAAGTCTACATCGCCGACGCATCCGATCCGGTACGTTCGGATGTCGATCGACACGTACAGGGCGTTTCGAAGGCGGCGCCGACATCCGGAAACAGGAAGTCCCGCGGTTGAGCTTCGCGGTTGAGCTTCACGACAGGTTTGCGACGGTTGATTTTCACGGTTTTCTCCGCCGTGCAAGAGCGTCTTCGATGCACCGGCTAAACGAGTCTACCGGAAACGCGATGAAAACGAACGTTTTTGGGTTTAGCATTGTACTGAAGGCCGTTTACGGGATAACAGATACAAATTGGCTCCGGGGTACTATCATGAACCGTTCCCTTTCCACCGAAAAAGCCCCGGCGGCGATCGGGCCGTATTCCCAAGGGGTGTGCTGCGGTCAAACCGTCTTCCTCTCCGGGCAATTGGGGCTCGACCCGGTTTTCGGCAATCTCGCCCAAGGTGTTCAAGAGCAAGCACGGCAAGCACTTGCGAATATCAAGGTCCTGCTCGAATCGGTCGGGTTCGCTCTGGGAGATGTCGTCAAAACGACCGTCTTTTTGAAAAATCTGGACGATTTTGCCGCGATGAACACCGTTTACGCCGAGACCTTCGAAGCCCCGTATCCGGCCCGAAGTACGGTCGAGGTCGCCCGGCTTCCCAAAGACGCCCTCGTTGAAATCGACGTCGTTGCGGTCAAGAGTTGACAACCGGCCGTGAACATCGACAATGATCGTGTAGCGCGGTATCGTGCGTCAAAAAATCGCTCGGCGTCTCATGTCGGCGGCATGCGTTGTTTCGCGTAAACCTTCGCGTAAGCCGATGTCTTGAACACCGATATGTTGAACGCGGTAAAAACAGCGAATCCCTCCGTCGATTGTCGATTTCGTCATGGAAAATGCCGAAGCCCTTGTTCTTCGAACGGTCGATTTCAGCGAGTCGAGCCTGATCCTCACGCTCTTGACGCGCGAATTCGGCAAAATAGAGGGCATGGCGAAGGGAGCCCGGAGGACGAAAAATCCGTTCGAAACATCTCTTGACCTGCTGGCTCGAATTCGTGTAAGCTTCCTTCGCAAAAAAGGCGATGTGCTCGATTTGCTGACCGAAGCGAAGTTGCTGCGCCGGTTTCGGCCGAGTCCGTCGAACTTCGCGGGATTGTATGCCGCTTACTACTGGATCAGCCTGATCGACGCGCTGACTGAAAACGGCGATCCGCAACCGGGCCTGTTCGACTTGGCCGTCGCGACGCTCAACCGTTTCGAAGCCGGAACCCATGTCGTTCGAACACTGCTGAGGGCGGAATGGTTTCTGTTGCGGCAGATCGGGCAACAACCGGTACTCGACCGTTGCGTCGCTTGCGGCAAACCGGTCACGGAAACGAACATTGTCCGGGCGAAGGAATGCAACCAACGCTTTTCCTTCGGCCTGTCCGACGGCGGAATCCTGTGTTCGCGCTGCCGGACCGCACACCGGCAGGTCATGAGCGTCTCGGCCGGGGCGCTGCATGATTTGAAAATATTGATCCGTCCCAAACGGGCGGAGCGAGCCTTGCAAGACGATCGGCGACGGGACGAACAAATGATCGGCGGCGCGACACCCCGTGAAAATGCACTCCATGAGGCGACGCTCCGGGAGGAATGGGCGGAAACCCCGATGGAACGTTCAACGATCAACGAAATCCGCGGCTGGACCAATCAGTATTTTTGGCAGATACTCGGCAAACGCCCCCAATTGCAAGGGGCGCTCGCCCTGATCGCACGATACGACCCCGCGCAAGACGACCCCGCGCAAAACAACCCCGCGCAGGACGACTCCGCACAAGACGATTTGGAATAGCCAAATGGCACATTCGACAAGGATGTTGAAAATGACGACACGCTTGCAAAACGGATTGAAAACGACGTTCTCGACAGCGGTTCTTTTCGGGCTCGTGATTCCCGGACTTCTCGGCGGTTGCAATGCGCTCTCGATGAATCAAAAGTATGCCGGCGGCTGGCTCACGCATCCTTCCCGGAAAATCCTCCGCTCCACCGACGAGGAGAAAGAATCGGTCGTACTCGGGCAGCCGAAGCAGAATAATCATTATCGATCCGATCAAACGAGCCGACCTGACGCGATGTTTTCGGACGGAACGCAGGATGGAACCCCGCGCCCGCCTGCCGTTCCGTTCGGGTATTCCGAGGCGCCGAACGTGGAGGCCATGCCGGCAGTGTCGCTCCCGCTACCGACATCTCCGCAACCGACGCCCCAGCCGCCGATGTCAGCGCAACCGATGTCAGCGACGCCTGTTCCGCCGCCATTTGCGGGTATTCCCGAAAACACCCCGGTCGCAACTACTTTTTACCAAGAGCAACGAGGCCCGGTGGATCCGTTCGGCTTGACGGCGACGGTTCCTTCCCAGCCGACCGGTTCGCTTCCGATGCCGTCCTCGACGATTTCTCCGGCGGAAAACGTCTGGAATGTACCGATGTCACCGCCTCCGGGCATTCCGGAACCGACGCATTTGCCAGCGCATTTGCCGACTCATTTGCCGTGGGCGGGGCTGCCGGATCTGCCCGCACCCGGGGAGTTGCCCCCCTCCGTTTCCGGCGGTGCGTCGATCGAAGAGGTTGCGGCTAAAGAAGAACTCGCCAGGGAAAAAAACCGATTGTTGGAAATCGCCAAAAAAAATCAAAAGGACGGAACCCCGAAACACCTGCAGCCGTTGCCGCCCTGGGGCGGGGATTTCACCATACGCGAAACGAACGGGAAGGACCCGGATGAGAAGGCGATTATCCAGGCGAGTCATTTCGAACCGCATGTGCGTATGGACGAAAAAATCGAGCTGTACGACTGGGAAAAAGACGAGCAAAAATTCGATTGGGAATCACTCGATCCGGTCAACTTTTTCACGAAAGTCCGTGATTGGGCCGGTTTCGGTCCGGATGAAAAGAAAGCGATGGCCCTCATGGAAAAGGGACGTGAAATCATCTTGGACAATCCCGACCTGAAAGACCGGAAGAAAAGCGACGAAGCGGCGAAACTTTTCCTCCAGGCCGCGAAACGGTGGCCCGATTCCGTGTTGGCCGAGGATTCGCTCTACATGGCCGGGGAATGCTATTTTTTCTCGGACAATTATCCGAAAGCGCTGATGTGCTACAAACAGCTCGTTTCGGACTATCACCAGTCGAAACATCTCGACACCTCGGTTCGCCGCTTGTTCGCGATTGGCCGGTACTGGGAAAAACAGTCCTTCATCCGTTCCGAATGGGTCAATTGGACCGACCGGAGCCGACCGAGAACGGATTTGTTCGGCAACGCGAAACAAGCGTATGAGGCGGTTTTCACGAACGATCCGAACGGCCCGATCTCGGACGACGCGGTCATGGCGCTGGCGATGGGCTACCTGGCGCGCGGCAAGGAGCCGGGCGATGCCGCCTTTGAAAACGCCGGATTTTATTTCAGCTACCTTCGCGAACACTACCCGAACAGCAAACACATCGTCAAGGCGCACGAGATGGAATTGCATGCGTTGACCAACTCCCATCACGGGCCCGAATACAACATGAAATCGATCGAGCAGGCGGCCAAACTTGCCGAGCAGACGTTACGGCAATTCGGAACGGACCTGAATCCGGACGAGAAACGGGAAATCGTCGAAATCCAGGAAGGCGTCCTCGAAAAAACCGCGGAACATGATTTCACCATGGGATTGTATTACGAAAAGAAACGCTGTTGCGCCGCGGCGAGAATGTATTACGAGAAAGTGGTCCGGGAGTATCCGCAATCCCCGTTCGCCGAAAAAGCCCGGACCCACATCGCGGGAATGGAAGGAATGCCGGATGAACCGGGCCACTTCGAATGGTTTAACGACCTTGTCAAGTCGACCAAAAAGGCAAGGGCGAGCCAGGAAAACAGCGAATTTCCAAGCATCGCCGACGAACGGCGGTAAACCCGGCCCCGACACGAAGATCAAGCATGAACCGTTTTCTTTCGCCTTCCGCCTCAATTGCCGTTTCGATTGCCGTTTCGATCGCCCCGCTCGCCGTCGTCCTCGGCGGCTGCATGGGATATCGTGTCGGAACGAAAACGTTGTTCAGCCAGGACATTGAGACCGTTTACGTGCCCATCTTCAAAGCGGAGGCCGGCCGGCAACACATGGCCGAACGTCTGAGCGAGGCGGTGATCAAACGAATCGAAGCGAAGTCGCATTACAAAGTCGTCGCCCGCCCGAATGCCGACAGTACCCTGGAAGGGGAAATCATTACCGAAAAAACGTCGATCGCGCTTACCAGCCCGACGAACGACCCGCGTCAAAAGGCCCTCCGGCTTTACGTCCAGATCCGATGGGTCGATCGTCGCCAACGCGAAATCCGTCAATTTGACGATATTCCCTGGAGGGACGATGTCGGCACGGTGATCGCGGAGACGAACATGATCCCGGAATTCGGTCATTCCCAAGTGACCGCGGAGCAAACGCTCATCAACGATATCGCCGATAAAATCGTCGGCATGATGGAAGTGCCGTGGTAAGTAGCCGTAGTGGATAGCCGCGGTAAACGGCCTTGGTAAACGGCCTTGGCAAGCGGGCCGGATAAGCCGCTTAAACCGCTGCCGGTCATTCGCCGCCCATTTATTCGCCACGGAGCCGCAAATTATACTGCGTCAGTTTCTCGCGGATCTCCTTTAAGCTCGTCACGCCGAAGTTTTTACATTCCAGCAATTCGTCGGCGGTACGCCGGACCAATTCCGCAATTGTTTGCAAGCCGAGCCGGTTCATGCACTTACGGGCACGGACCGAAAGATTCAGGTCGGTGACGGGCCGCATCAGGATGGCTTGCTCGTCGGGGCTGAGCGTTTCGATCTCGACGGTATCGACGGTATGTTTATCGGCGGCGAATTGACCGAGGTGAAGCCCTTTGAGCGTGAGCATCTCCTTGATTTCCACCAGGCTCGTTTCGCCGAAATTCTTGCTCCCGAGCAATTCCTGTTCGGTGCGTTTGCAAAGATCGCCGAGGGTGTTGATCCCCATGTTTTTGAGGCAGTTGCGACTGCGAACGGAAAGCTCGAAATCCGAAACCGGGAGATTCATCACCTGGTTTTGCCGGTCCCGTTTGCGCTGCGCATCCTCGTCGAAGTGCATTTCGCTGGAAGCCTTGGCGTCTTTGAGGAAAAGCCGGGCCTTTTCGTGATCCGGATACTGATCCAGGACACGCTGAAAACAGACGATCGCCTGCTCGTAATGCCCCAAATCCTCATACAGGATTCCAAGGTTGATCAGCGTCCCGACCGTGGTCGGGAAATGGGCGGCCGCCCTTTTGTAGTATTCGAGCGACTCCTCGTCGTTGCCTCGCCGCTCCGTTTCCAACGCCAAACCGAAAAGGGCGCCCGGGTTGTTTTTGTCGACCGAAACCGCACGTTCGTACAAGGCGATCGCCTCGTTCGCGTTTCCTCCGATCGCCGCGACGGCCGCACCCCGCTGGTACAGGTAATCGGCCGTTTGTTCCACGGCCCCGGAAAGTTTGTTCAACTGATCGAGCGACTCCTCCGGATTACCCATGTAGCGGTACGTTTCCGCCCGACCGAGAGTGCAATCGTCGCCGTTGTATCCCGCTTTCTGGGCCGAGTCGTAACATTTGACCGCCTCTTCATGCCTGCCGTTTTCATGGTGGATTTTGGCCAGGCAGTAGAGCCCCAAGGCGCCGCCGTCCCCCTTTTTTTTCAGCGTTTGCATGGCCTCTTCATAACGACCGACCAAGTATTGGCAAACGCCGAGCCGAACATGGCCGGCCGGGCTCAATTCATCCGATTTCGACTCCAGTTCATTTACCGCGTCCCGGAACATTTCGAATTGGGCAAAATCGTGGCTGATCGCGTCACGCAACTTTTCAATTTCTTTGGGGCCGAAAGTTCCGTCGAACAAAACGATCTGTTTCAGGTCTGTATTCGGGCTCGGGAAAACCATGAACATTCCTTTCGATTACTTTTCACGATGGACCGGGAGGAATAAAATCGGACCGAGTAATTATGTCAAAATTTTTCGTAGTTGTGGAGGGGGGGCGTTGTGGAGGGGGACGAAACAATGCTTACACAATAAGGGATATTTTGGCCGGATTTGGAGGAAAGCGTGTCGCGTCATTCCGTGAGCGCAAGCCGACAATTCCCGACAGTCGCCTGTTCGCCTGATTGATAAACGCCTTTTTTTGTTGTATACTAAGACCATCAGGATTTCGGGAGACCATGCCCAAGGACCGCCGGAGAAAGCATTTATGCTTGAGAATGAGCAACCCGACCGGGAGAGCGAATTATCGCCGAAAGCATTGCAGGAATCGTTACGGGAAGAGCGTGCGGCGCGCGATGTCGTCACGCATCTGGCAATGCACCTGAACATGCCATGCGATTCCACCGAAAAGGACTGCATTCCGGACATGTTGAAATATCTCGGCCGGACATTCGGTTTCGGCCGCGTTTTCCTTTCCGTTCTCGATGGAACCGTCGCGCATCGTCTTTACGAATGGACCGGCCCGGGAATTCCTTTCTTTAGACCGGGTTCCGACGAAATCGCTTTCGATTGCGAAAGGGACCTTGCCGCCTTTTTTTGTCGAACACCGGGCCAATACGTTTATATCGACTCCGATTCCGGCTGGGACCATCTTCCTCCCCGGATGATATCCTGGTTCAAGGAAACCGGCGCGGATTCGACCATCGTCTTTTACGCCGGACGGCATGGAATCGGGCCG
The DNA here is from genome assembly GCA_003509805.1 of Planctomycetaceae bacterium. Lineage (GTDB taxonomy): Bacteria > Planctomycetota > Planctomycetia > Pirellulales > Thermoguttaceae > UBA8133. The sequence continues at coordinate 14,657 of DOMV01000470.1, read as the reverse complement.
GCCTTCGTCGGCTTCGAATGTCACGGGGAGCGCCAGGTATTCACCCCCCGTTACCGGGAGCTGCTCCGGACGGTCGTTGATATCCTGATTATCTTTTACACCCGGGTGCGGGCAGAGGTGGAACTGCGAGAATCGGAACGGTTCTTAAGGATGGCCCAAGGGGTCGCGGGATTGGCGTGCTGGGAAATCGCCGTCGGCAAATATAAAAAAACGATCGGGAAATGCTTCGACGGCGATGTCGTCCCGGACGGGATCCGTGTCGACGCGTGGGAACACGCTTTCGACGAATATGCGATTCCGTATGACGAACGGGTGCGCGCCGTCGTCGAAGACGCCTGGCGAACCGGCGAACCCTTCGTGCTCGAAGCCATGATTCGCGACGGTGACGGGATCGACCGCTGGGTCGAAGTCCGTGCCCAACCCAGGATCGGCGAAGGAGACGATGCCCGTATTTACGGGACGACGCAGAATATCGATTCGCGAAAAAAAATCGAACGCAAATTGCGCGACGTCAACGCGAAGCTCGACGACCTGGCCCGCCGCGATTCGTTGACCGGCCTCCTGAACAAAAGGGAATTCGAAAAGGATATCCACAATCTTTGCGTCGTTTTCGAACGAATCAAGCGTCCGTTGAGCCTGATTATGTTCGACATCGACCATTTCAAGCAGTATAATGACACGTACGGACACCTGGCCGGCGACGATTGCCTGCGACGCATCGGTGAAGCGATTATTTCCGGCCTCCAGCGTGACGCGGACAGTGCTTACCGCTACGGCGGCGAGGAATTCACCGTGATTCTCCCCGATACGAATCCCGACGGTGCGGCGCGCGTGGCGGAAAAAATCAGACAATCGGTACAAAAACTGGCCATCCCGCACGAAAAATCTTCCTCGGCCACGGTTGTCACGGCAAGCGTCGGTTTTGCCACGACCAATGTGGAGGACGGCGTCAAACCGGTCGAGTTGGTTTCCAATGCCGATGCCGCTCTTTACCGGGCCAAGAGAGCCGGTCGAAACCGGATCTCGCCCTAGGCGTGTCGCCGACACGATCGCCCTCGGGGCCTTGTCGAAAGCGCGAAAAGGTTTTACACTGAAGGCGGTTGAAATTTCCCGAAGCCGACGATTCCGGAGCCTGCCCATCGGAAGTAACACTGCTCGGAGAGTAAACAGGCAGTTAAGCGGGCTGTGTTTACCAACGACTCAACCGGCTTCGGTATATAATACATGCTTGCCGTGGTTTTCGGAAAATCTTACGTTGAAATCGTTTATGACTTTCATGCGACGCTGTTCCGCGGCTTCGCATCGGCGGGAATACACATCACAACCGGCGACGAAGGCGGGGATGAATTGGCTTGGGACAACCGAAGAGGGATAACGGAGGGATGCAAGCGGATACTTTGTTGGGACGCGGATACTTTTTTGTGACGACTGATGTTGTGACGACTGAATTGCTCGTGTCCTGAAATCGTCAATTTTCAATTCAGCCGCCTCCATTCCGGCGTGCGTTCGGTGTGGATCGGGTTGGGAAACTGGTCTACCTCTCTTCGGAGGCCGACTTCCCGGAATCGATTATAAGTAATCTTAATGTTTCCAGTGTATTATGAAAAAACTTCTTTCCGGAAATGAAGCCTTTGCGCGGGGTGCCTGGGAGGCGGGCGCCGTCCTTGCCGCAGGGTATCCGGGGACGCCTTCGACGGAAATTCTTGAACATGTCGCCGCGCATTACAGGAATGACATCTATTGTGAATGGTCCCCGAATGAAAAAGTCGCTTTCGAAGTCGCGGCAGGGGCTTCCCTGACCGGGGCGCGTTGCATTACGACCATGAAGCATGTCGGCCTGAACGTCGCCGCCGATCCGCTCATGACGCTGTCCTATGTCGGTGGTGTTGGAGGTTTTGTGGCGATCGTGGCGGATGACCCCGGGATGCATTCCTCGCAGAATGAACAGGATACCCGCCTTTACGCCAGGTTTGCCAAAATACCGATTCTCGACCCGGGCGATTCGCAGGAAGCAAAAGATTTCGTGCGGATCGGCATGGAGATTTCCGAGCGGTTTCAAACTCCGGTTCTTCTCCGCAGTACGACACGGATCAGCCATTCCCGGACCTTGGTGGAAGAGAAAGAACGATTCGTTCCCGGAAAACGAGACTTCGTCAAAGACCCGCCCCGGTTCGTTCCGATTCCGATGTGGGCCCGGCAAATGCGGGTCCGTGTCGAAGAACGTCTCGAAAAGCTCCAAGACGCCTCGTCCGTTTCGCCGATCAATGCGATCACTTGGAGAGATAAGGACTTCGGAATTGTCACCTCCGGGGTGGCTTATCAATATGTCCGTGAAGCGTTTCCCGGGGTTTCCGTTTTGAAACTCGGTTGGGTGTACCCTTTCCCGGAACGATTGATCCGCGAATTCGCCGCCGGAGTCAAGAACCTGATTATCGTCGAAGAAGGGGAAGATTTCATCGAAACGTATGTCAAGTCGCTCGGAATCGCGTGTCATGGAAAGCCGTTGGTTCCGACGGTCGGGGAACTTTCTCCCGATATTCTCGCCGACCCGGGATCCGGACTTGCGGAGAAGATCGGAGGGCCGATCGGGAAGAACCGGGTCACGGAAAAACCGTCCGAATCGTCACCGGAACGTCCGTTGTTGCCGCAACTTCCGGCACGTCCCCCGGTTCTTTGTCCCGGTTGTCCCCACCGCGGCACCTTTTACGCCTTGGGGAAATTCGACGTCGTCGTCACCGGCGATATCGGTTGTTACAGCCTCGGCGTTTCGCCGCCGTTGAGCCGGCTCGATACGATCCTGTGCATGGGAGCCGGCATTTCCATGGCCCACGGCATGGACCGGGTCGGCAATTCTCGCAAGGTGGTCGGGATGGTCGGCGATTCCACGTTTTTTCATTCCGGAATTACCGGCCTGCTCGACATCGCCTACAACAAGGGCGGTTCGACGATCATCGTCGTCGACAACAGGATTACGGCCATGACGGGCCATCAGGACAATCCCGGGAGCGGCCAAACCCTGATGGAGGAACCGACGATCGTCGTTTCAATCGAAGACATCGGCCGGGCCTGCGGGCTGAAAAATATCGCGACGATCCATCCCCGCCGGATCAAGGAAGCGGTCGAAACCCTGCGTACCGCGATCGATTCGCCGGAACCATGGCTGATCGTTTCGAAAGCGCCGTGTCCGCTCCACGAACGTAAGCCGCTCGGTCCGCCGCTGTGCATCGATCCGCAGACCTGCCGGAAATGCAATCTCTGCCTCAAACTCGGTTGTCCCGCGATCGAAAAGCGCGGCGACGCCGTCACGATCAACGAATACCTGTGCGCCGGTTGCGAAATGTGCTCCGGCATTTGTCCCGCCAAGGCGATCGGCGAGCGCCGGTAATCGGGCCGGGAACAAAACGGAGCGCCGTGGCCGGAGAGCGAAAATCAGCACGCGACCCCTAGATATCGCATATACCGCAAACAGCCTGAAATAATTCCCGCGAACAGTCGCCCGTCGCTCGAACAAAACGTGCAACCTGATATTTACAAGAATGTTGTGGCTAGTGAGTGCGACAAACAGCCTTCATTAAACAACCATCGTCCAACAACCAATTTCACCGCGTTGCCAGTACATATTCATGACTACCAGTGTCGTTTTTGTCGGAGTCGGCGGACAGGGAATCCTGTTGGCCAGTGAAATCATCGCCCAGGCCGCCGTTGTCGCCGGGTTCGACGTCAAGACGAACGAGGTTCACGGGATGGCCCAGCGGGGCGGCTCCGTCGTCGCCCAGGTTCGATACGGTAAAAAGGTTTACAGCCCGCTCATTCCACGACGGACCGCTTCCGTGCTCGGGGCCCTCGAAGTCGTCGAATCGCTTCGTTGGACCGATTATCTCGCCGCCGACGCGTTTGCCGTCGTTTCGAGCCAGCGTATCGTTCCCGTGACCGTTTCCGGCGGCGCCGCAACCTACCCGGAGTTGAACGAAACCGTGCTCTCACGCTATTTTTCGAATCTCGTGTATCTGGACGCGGTGGAAAAGGCGACCGAATTGGGGAATGCGAAAGCGTCGAACGTCCTCCTGCTCGGGGCGATGTCGACGCGGCTCCATCTGCCCCGTGAAGCGTGGGAAGAGGCCATTCGTTCCAGCGTGAAACCGAAATTCGTCGAGATCAACCTGCGTGCTTTCGAGGCGGGTCGCGCCGCCGTACTGGAAAACGGTACGGTCGGGTGATATATTAGGCCGTGTCGACACTCCACGCCGACACTCCACGCATTGAGGTGGGCGGGGCTCGCCGAGCACCGTGAATTCGCTTATTTTCGCGCAGTCGGACAGAATCATGCACGAAACCGTTCCATCGCCCCACGAGAATCTCTTGGCTGAACGCCGCCGATATGAAGCAGGACTCCGGCGTTTTTTCCGTTTTCTCAGCATCACGGCCTTGTTCGTCTTGATCGGCCTGTGTCTCTTCTGCCGCGAACGTCTTTCCGACATCGTCGGTTTCTCCCGTCCTGCGGCGATCGCGAGCCCGAGTGAACGGACTCCCGAAACCCCGGGTTCGAATCAAGGCGAAAACAAGACGGAGTCGTCCGTCCCGGAAAACGGATATGCCGGCAACGCGGAGCCGATGCGGAGGAAAACGCCCTTGGAACGACGCAACGACATGATGGAGGCGTTGAAAAAAACGCCGGAGAAGTCGTCCGGAGAACCGTCCGCGGTGTTGCTTGAAGAGCCGTCCGCCGGACCGCGTGAAATGGAATTGCGATTTCTCGGCGTCGTCGCCCGGGGAACCGATTTCGTTTTTGTCGTCGACGCGTGTGCGGCCATGGGCGGCGGTGCGGATTCACCCTTCGCGTTGGCACGCAAGGAAGTGCTGCGATCCTGTGCGGAACTACATCCGGGAAACCGGTTCCAGATCGTCGTTTCCAATGACGCCGTGATTTCCGCGCCGCTTTCGCTGGGACGATCCCGGCTTGCTCCGGCCACTCGCGACAATCGCCGGGCCGGCTCCGATTTTCTCAAGGAATCGATGGTCAAGGGGCAGGCCGATCTGGCGGAAGCCCTGCTTGAAGCCCTGCGGATGCAACCGGACACCGTCCTTGTCGTTTCCGACACGTATTCTCCGCCGCTTTCACAAGAGGAGCTTTCGGTGCTGCGCCGCATTGCCGCGGGCCGTATCGCGATTCATACGGTCGAAATCGGCGACGGTATCGAACCGACGTCCCAAACGCCGCTTGGGCAGTTGGCGGCGCAGAATTACGGACAATACTACTACGTGAGCGGCGCGGTCCACCGGATCGCCCATCCTGTCGCCGCACCGCCGAAGAAGGCGGCGTTTACACCTGCCGACGAGTCCGATTCCACAACGGTTCAGGCGGTTTCCGCCGCCGCCCCTTCTCCCGAACCCCCGTTATCGGCCCCCCCGTCATCATTGTCGTCGGAAAATGCGTCACCGAAGTCCGGTGCCGAGCCGACAGCCGTTGTGAAGACCGCACAAACAAAACCGAATGCTCCGAAGCCGAACGACCTGCCGCCGAACGACCTGAAGCCGGGCAACCTGAAACCGGGCAACCTGAAGCCGCCCGGGGAGAAAACGAAAAAGTACAACCTGTCGAAAGGAGACCAGGCCGAGATCGAGGAAATCGTCCGGATCGTTTATCGTAATGCGAGTGAAACCGAGCTCCTGGCGCCCGGGATACTGGTCAAGCCGCCGGAAAAAATCGTTGACGCCTTTCCCGTGATTCTCAACGGCGCGAAAGCGGGCTTTCCGCCGGCGGAATACCTGGTCGGCCTTTTCTACATCAATGGAATCCGGACGCCGATCGACGAGGCGAAAGGCTTCGATTGCTTCCTGCGCGCGTCCCAGGACGATTTTTCCCCGGCCCTGACCATGCTTGCCGAGTGTTATCGTCTCGGTCGCGGTATCGACGTCTCATCGAAAGATGCGATCGCCAGTTGCGAAAGGGCGATTGAAAAAAACGACCCGGTCGCGATGTTCCTGATGGGTATGTATTTCGCCGATACCGATACGCTGACCTTCGAATGGCTGTTCAAAGCCGCGGCGAAAGGTTCTTCCGAAGCGATGTATCAACTCGGCAAAAAATACGAAACCGGCAAGGGAATCATGCAAAACCCGAAAGAAGCGAATTCCTGGTATCGCCGCGCCGCCGAAGCGGGAAACGAAAAAGCGCGCACGGCACTGAAAAAAAGATGAGCCGCCTGCGCGGTGAAAAACAACACGACGGTACGACATGACGGCTTTCACGCTCAAATGGTTCGGACACGGGACCTGGTCGCTCGATACGGGAAAGGGAACGCTCCTCGTCGATCCCTTTTTCAGCGGGCAACGTGTCAACGGGCAGCCGGTCGATTACATACTCGTTTCACACGGACACGAAGATCACGTCGCGGCGGTCGAATCGCTCCTCACGGAAACCGAAACGACGTTGGTGTCGAATGTCGAGGTCTGCAACTGGTTTGCCGAACGCGGGGCAAGGCGGACGGAGCCGATGAATCTCGGCGGAACGATTCGGTCGCCGTTCGGCACGATCCTGATGACGCAGGCGGTGCATAGCAGCACGATGCCCGACGGGACGCCGGGCGGAAACCCCTGCGGTTNNTTCGTCGTTTCGCTTTCCGACGGCAAATCCCGGGACGATCTCATGCCGCTTACGAAAGAACTTTCCGCGAACGGGAACATCTATTTCGCCTGCGACACGGGCCTGTTCGGCGAAATGAGCTGGATTGGCTCGCTCGGAATCGCGGCGGCCGTGCTGCCGATCGGCGATCGATACACGATGGGCCCCGCGATGTCGCTCGACGCGATTGTGCGGATCCGGCCCCGGTACGTGTTGCCTTCGCACTACGACACGTGGTTGCCGATCGCGCAGGACGTCGAGGCATGGAGCGGGGCGGTACGGAAGTACACCGACGCGATTCCCGTCGTCCTGCGACCGAACGAAGAATTTCACGTCGGTGATCGCTGATCTCCGGACCGGGAATCGTATGCCGGATGCCAAGGAACAGCAGACCGGTTCGGAAACCGTCTGTCCCGCGCAGGCACGGTCAAACAGGTAGTCGGCGTTCGCCGAAC
>DOMV01000470.1:5209-7537 GCA_003509805.1 Planctomycetaceae bacterium | reverse complement strand
ACGGAGGTTTCGTCATGAAAAAACTTACATGGTCCGCTTGACCGACGAAGAACGGGATATCTGTCTCGCGGCGGTCAAGAAATTGGACGGCGAACAGGAAGCGAAAGTGATCGCCCTGCGTTTGGCCGATCCGCCCGAAGGCCGAAACGCCTGAACGCTCCGCTTGCTCGCCGAAAAGGGCGTCCAATGGCACTTCACACTCGAAAACGCCCGAATCAAACTCGAATCGCTCTATCCTAAATTTTTAATGTAACAAGGCACTACTCTATGGCATACCGACTTCGGTATCAACCCGACATGCCCCGATTATCCCGCCGTTCCCTCCTTCTTGCCGGTATCGGAACCGTTTGTGCCGGTACGCCGCTTTGGACACATGCCGATCCGATTCCGGCGAACAAGGGCGTTGCGGCGCCGTCGCCCTCTTCTCCTCCGGCTTTCGACTTTTCGTTGAATACGGGAACGATTTCCGGTTTCAACCTGGGAATCGAGGAGGAAATCAACGTCGCCGCCAAAGCGGGTTATCACTACATCGAACCGTGGATCCGGAGTCTGGAGGCATTTGTCGAAAAGGGCGGCAACCTTGCCGATTTGAAGAAACGGCTCGACGATCACGGGATCGGCGTCGTCAACGCCATCGCGTTTTTTCCCTGGGTCGTCGACGACGCAACCCGCAGGGCTGCCGGGATCGAGCAGATGAAACGCGAGATGGCAATCCTGCAAGCGCTCGATTGTCCCCGGATCGCCGCGACCGGCTCCGGGACGGGCGAAAACCGGATGAACGATTTTTCCGTGATGGGAGAACGCTACAGGGCCATCCTGGAAATCGGTGAATCGATGGGCGTCATCCCTCAACTGGAAATCTGGGGCGCCGCCAAAACGCTCAACACGCTTTCCGATGCGATGGCCGTCGCGGCGGCCGCAGGTCACGCGAAATCGTCACTGCTCCTGGATGCCTACCATCTCTACCGCGGGGGCAGTTCGTTCGAGGGGCTCCGCCTCGTCGACGGAAAAGCCCTGGGCGTGTTCCACATAAACGATTACCCGGCCGATCCGCCGCGGGAAAAAGCCCGGGACAGGGACCGCGTCTATCCCGGCGACGGCGTGTGTCCGCTCCCGCTGATTCTCGATATCCTGAAGTCGAACGGTTTCGCCGGCGTGCTTTCTTTCGAAGTGTTCAACCCGAACTACTGGGCGACCGGCGATCCCGTCGGCGTCGCCCGCACCGGCCTGGAAAAAATGAAGGCGCTGTGTGCCGGGAAATGAATCGCCTTGTTTTCAACACCAACGAGACAAAACCATGAAACACCACCGTCCATTTTACGTTGTCGTGTCCGTGTTTTTCCCATGCCTGCTCATCGGCCTTTTCACCGAAAACGTTCGGGCGGAAGCGGATGCGGAGGAATACCGCGCCAACGTCGCGCGAATCGAACGCCAAATCCTCGATACGATGTACAATCTCGCGATGAGCCGGATTCCCGGTTACAAACAGCGGACGACGGAGGAAAGGGGATTTCCCGACCCGAGCGGCGAGGGCAACCCGGACCCGGTGCGGATCGACATGCGGCAGGGAGCGATTTTCGAAACGCAAAGACACCTCGATACGGCCATCAAGGGAGAAGGCTTTTTTCAGTGTATGGACGGGAAAAGCGGGGAGATCGTTTATACCCGTTGCGGTTCGTTCGAATTGACCCCGGGCGGCACCTTTTGCCTCGTTTCGGGAAACGTCGTTCGATTGCTCCAGCCGGAAATCACGGTCCCCGAAGAGACTCTCTCCGTCGAAATCAGCGACGACGGCAGTGTCCGGGCCAGGAAAAGCGGTCAAACGGAACTTGAAATGCTCGGCAAAATCGAGTTGGCGACCTTTTGTTCGCCGACCCGCCTGAAAGTATTGGACGAACGTTTTTTCCTTGAAACGCACTTTTCCGGACCGCCCACGAGTCGCGATCCGGGGTTCGACGGCGCCGGCGTCCTGAAAGGCCGGTCGCTGGAAGGTTCGAACGTCAATACGCCGGAATCGCTGAAAGAATTGAAACGCCTCAAGACGATCCGGAAGGCGTTCAAGAAGGGACGGGCGTGATCGGCAGAGGTTTCCACCGAAATTTCACGAAATGTTTCTGCAACCCATATCGGTTCCATGTCGGTCGAGCGTTATCTCAAACCGGAAGTGATCCAGACGATCAAGCGGCTCGATTTGAAGGCACAGTTCATCATCCGCGGCTTCATGCACGGGCTCCACGCCAGCCCGTTGCACGGGTTTTCGGTCGAGTTCAGCGAACATCGCAAATACACGCCCGGCGACGATCCGGCCGACATCGATTGGCTCGTCTA
>DOMV01000470.1:4806-5090 GCA_003509805.1 Planctomycetaceae bacterium | reverse complement strand
ATCCACCAACAGGACCCGGTCGGGCTGATTACGTTTGACCAAAAGATCAGGGGGTCGTTGGCGCCGAAATCGCGGCGGTCGCAACTGGCGACGATACTGTCGATCCTCGCCAATCTCCGTCCGGACGGCCAAACCGACATCGCGGCCTCGCTGACCCAGCTCGCGGCCATGTTGCGTCGCGCCAGCCTCGTCATGGTCTTCAGCGATCTGCTCGGCGATACCGATCCCGTCATGCAGGCACTTTATCGGCTCCGGCATTCGGGGCACGACGTGATCCTGTTTCA
>DOMV01000470.1:0-4781 GCA_003509805.1 Planctomycetaceae bacterium | reverse complement strand
CGAAAGGGTCAAGGGAACGGCCGAATCAATCAAACGGGATTATCTCCGGGCACTCGACGAATTCCGGGGCCGATTTCGAACCGAGTGTACCAAGAGCCGGATCGATTATGTCCCGCTCGATACGGCCATGCGGTTCGACAAGGCCCTGATCGAATATCTTGCGCGCCGAAGCGGAAAACGATAGGCACGGTCCGTGGCGGACTACCGGTTGGCTCCCAGCCGTGCGTACACGGCGGTTGCCCATGAATCACAGTTGCCGCGCCGCCCGGCACAGGGTTGATATGCCGACGGCAGCGTCTGAAGAAAACGGCGGGATCAGAATCGGACAAGCATGGCGACACCGCCGGAAAGCTGGTTTTGCCGCGTCGCGTTGTCGAACGGCCCGAAGCCGTTGGTGTAATCGGTCCAATCGTAACGAAGTTCCGGCCGGATGTTGAGCCAGGGTCGCGGATTCCAATTCGCCCCCAAGGTCACTTCATAGATATCGGTTCCTTCGGCCCCGGTGAACGGCTCCGCGTCGAACATCGTTCCTTTCGCCTTGAGCCATTCGGCCCGCAACCCCAGCGCCCATTTCGGGCTGATCGTGTAGATCAGATGCTGGTTGATTCCGTTGGCGAAGGTATGCGTCGTCGCCGTCGCTTGGTGATCGTAATCGTAAGAGGACCAATGTCCCTCGATCATATAGCTCCAGCGGTCGTTGAGCGCCCACGAGAACACGATCGCCTGGGCGAGGACTTCCTCCGTGAGAAAGTTCCGCTGGAAATCCAAGGCGTCCTCGCGCCTGTTCAGGCCGTTGCTGGTCCCGGAATACAGGCTGTACCGGATTGACGTTCGCTTCGTCGGGCGATACGTCGCCTGCATGTAGAAGGCGTTGTCCTCGAATTTGTTTTCGAAGGTCGAATGATAGCCCGGCGTCCAGCCGCCCAAAAGGGTCAATTTGTCCGTCGGGGCGTATTCCAGCGTGGCTCCGCAGAGTGTCAGGATCGAGCTGTAGCAGGCATAAGCGTTGCTGTAAAAGAAGGTGTAATTGGCGGCAAGAGGTTCATGGACCATGTTGGCGCCGAATTTGCCGACGCGCGCCGTGAGCCGTTTGTACCCGACTTCGGCGTACATTTGAACGATCGCCGCGTAATAATCGCCGTCACCCCAACCGTAATCGAACGATTGATCGCCGAACGACTGGGCGTACTTGGCGTCGGTTCCATAGGCCATGTCGAATTGAAACCCCCAATCAAGACCGTGTTTGGCATCCATTTCGCGTGTCACGGAGAGCCATATCTGGTCCAACTTGAAGTCCGAGGCGTGTTCCGTTCCGAGCAGGTACGAATTCCCGGAACACGCGTTTTTGTTTCTGTCCGCCGGGGCGTTCGGGACGTCGGGATCGTACGCGTTTTGGTTGCCGTACTCGTTCCCCATGATACCGGCCTGGATCCAGCCGCTTACCTTGATCCGGCTCATGAATTGTTTCGTCCGATCCGCCCGGGAACGGTGCGAAAAAATCGAATCACATGGTCCGCACGAAAGGGAGTCGGCAAAATCACAGGGTCCACAAAGCGTCTCTTCGCCGTTCCCGATCCGCGCACAGGGGTCACAAGAAGACGCGTGTGACCGGTAAACGGTTCCACCCAAACACATCAAAAACAGCAAGCCTGTGATATAAGTCCGGTTCATTCTCGATCCTTTCCACCTATACGCAGGTCGATCATCGACATTCGGGCAGCGAGACGCTTCTCCGACAACACCGCCAGGCAACGTTACCTGACCATGCCGCTCCAAGTTCGATTTTCAACCTGAGAACCAGTAAAGTAATTTTTCCTTACGTCGAAAAACCACATGACCGGTATCGTCGCGAAAGAATCGGTATTATTAGTATAAATAGCCGGCTTTTCACATCAAGAATGAAAAATTTCCGCACATTCGGCACAAACAAAAATCTTGCTTCAAAACTCACATGCTGCTGAAAATACCCAAGCCAACTCGCGGGATCGTCGCGTCCGGAACATATACTGGAAACGCGATGAAAACGGACATTTGGTCAAGTCTGCCTGCCGTACTCACTCGTCACAACATATTTGTAAATATCGTGTTGCACGTTTCGTTCGAGCGGCAGGCGATTGTTCGCGGGAGGACTATCATGCCGTTTTCAGTATTATAAATCCAGGCCACTTCACGCCGTTGCGATCCGGGCTTGCGTAAAAAACAAGATGCGCAGCACCGCAACCGGATAATACCGGAAAGGAATGCACAGACGGAAAACAGCCCCCATGAAACCGTTTTCGGATGAAAAACAGCGGCGGGGACCAAGACGTGAACTTTTGTCCAAAGGAAAGAGTGCCATGAAAACCACGACACTCTTCGCAGGTGAATCGTGCGACATGCCGTCGCATTGAAGGAAGACACACGTCAAATCGAACGAATGCAATCAATTACATTCCGGTCTTGCAGGTCTTTTTGCAGGCTTTTTTACAAGCTTTCTTGGCGACCTTTTTGACAGCCTTCTTGGCGGCCTTTTTCGGAGCAGCCGATCCGGCAGCCTTTTTGGCTACTTTCTTGACAGCTTTTTTGGCTACCTTCTTGACGGCTTTCTTCGCTACCTTCTTGACGGCTTTCTTCGCTACCTTTTTGGGCATTGAACCTATCTCCTTACAGAGTGTCGCGAGGAGCAGTGTCGGAATCCCTTGTGCACTCCGGTCCATCGCCGACGAACTCGACCGGATCGATGTTCGCGACGACGAAAAACTCCCTTCGTGCTCCAGGCAATCTCTCGACCTTTCCTCCTTGATGCGGGACTCCTCTCACGGCGAGAGGTATATCCTGTCCCATGAGCACCTATCATGTCGAAACGAATCGAAGTTGATCGGGATTCGTTACGAATGTCCGTATCGCCTTCACCGTTTCGTTGATGCTGTCACCGTCGATACCTTGTCCGGTATCCTTGTCCGGTCCTTTGTCGTCCGGCCCCATGTCGGCCGGCTCTGTATCACACCCGCATGTCACATTCGAAGTTCCATCGGAAACCATTGTCGGAGCCTTGTTCTTCTTTTTGCTCCAATAATTTCATTCGCGTCCGACTCGTCGCGTTCGCGTTCGTGAAACGATGCGACATGCATGACCATTAAGCTAACAGGTTACACGTTTTTACAATTGATTCAAGAGCGTTTCGCGAAAAAAACAAAAATTTCCGAAAAAATTTTCAACGCCGCGCTACGGCGTCGTGATTCCTTCAACGGCGCGCCCCGCATTATCGAAACGAAAAAAAACGGGTTCGGCGGGCCGGCAATTATTGTGTCAATAATAATCGATGTGCCGCAAAAACGGGATCGCGAGAACCGGCTTGCCGAAACCGAAGAGATTCAGCGGTATCCGCGGGAGTAATGAGAAAGCGTGCGATAATTCTCGAAAGCGAGGAAGCCGAAAAGAATCGCGGGCAAAAGATTTTTCGTCGAAACACACAGCGCGACGATCGCGAAGGCGGTTACAATCGAAATCCACAGTGAAGCGACGATGCCGCGCCGCGGTGAAAACCACAGGAAAACCTCTCTCGATATCTGCCCTCCGTCCAGCGGATAAACCGGCAACAGGTTGAAGATTCCCCACACGATCGAAATAAAAATCATGAAGTGGAACGTATAAGCGACAAACGGATGCAGCCCGGCCGACACGTCGACGTGGAAACCGGCGCCGAACAGTCCCGCGAAAATCCACAGCCCGATGAGCAGGGCGGCGAAAAGAAAACCGGCGAACGGGCCGGCAAAGGAGATGAAAATGTTTCCCGCCGTTCCCGGACGACGGCGATAATAAAGCGGGTCGTGCATGGTGAGTCCGCCCATCCCGTAAAACGCGATCCAGGGGTTGGCCCCGAACAGGTATTTCAACGTCAACGCATGGCCGAGTTCATGGATGAAGACGGAAATGAAAACGCTCACGACCCAGGCGACGATCAGCGGAACGATCCCGAGGTCTGCCGTGGCTTCCTTCGGTCCCAGGAGAACGGCAATGAGCCAGAAAAAAGGGTGGACCCGCACGGACATGCCCAAAAAACGAAATCGCCAATCATACGGTGTCGCGGAGGGTTCGGAAAACAACATGGGAACGGTCTTCTTGTTTATGTAGGGCGATTGGAAGCGGTGACACCGCCCGGCACGGTATTGATGCGCCTGCGGTTACACCGCCCGGCTGAGCTGCAACGCTCAACTTGTGTAATCCGCGTTGATGGCGACGTATTCCCGGGTGAGATCGCATGTCCAAAAACGAATCGATGCGTTTCCTTCGCCGAAACGGAGATCGATGTGCGTGTCGCGGTTTTCCCGAATCGACGCCGCGACGACCTTTTCATCGAACGGGAGCGGTCGTCCGGCGTGAAAAAGTTCGATTCCATTGATCGCCAGCGAGCTTTTCATCGGATCGAAGTCAACACCGGCATATCCGGCGGCACACATGATGCGTCCCCAATTCGGGTCGCCGCCCGCGATCGCCGTTTTCACCAGCGGACTCTCCGCGATCGTTTTGGCGATCTTCGCGGCCTCTTGTCGGTTCCCGCATCCGCTTACGTCGATTGTAATCAGGTGCGAGGCCCCTTCGCCGTCGTCGGCGATTTTCATGGCGAGTTCCATGCACAGCGCCCGCAATTCCGTTTCGAAGACGGCCCGGTCCGTTGCGTCCAACGGGTCGCCGCCGACGGAACCGTACATCCCGCCGTCCACCGTCCCGTCCACCGCGTCATTCACCGCGCCGTTCGCCAGCAGGATCAACATGTCGCTGGTACTCGTATCGCCGTCGAC
>DOMV01000009.1:1391-3767 GCA_003509805.1 Planctomycetaceae bacterium | reverse complement strand
GCCCGGCCCCGCCATGCCGAGAACATCACCGGCTAAAATCGCTTCGCGGCGGTCGGATTGGGACGGCGACCAGGCGGATTCCGTCGTTTGCGGATCGTCGATCAGGACCAAGCGGGGCCGGACGACTTTACCGTCGGGCCGGGCGTAATTCTGGCCGCGAATTTCCGAGCCGCGCATTCCGCTACAGGAAATCACGACGCCGGAGGCCGCCGAGTTTTCAATCGTCGGCAGGATGACGCGGTCGGCGCCCCATTCGATTCGGGTCGGTTCGCCAAGATATTTTTGCCCTTTTTGCCGGTTGGCGATCCGTTCCAAACATTGGATCGGAAAACAGACTTCCGGGAAATCCTGTTGCAGGAGCGGATTCGTTTCGAGCCAGGTTTTAATGTTCTCCAACAAATCCTTGCCGCGTTCGGCGCTGGCGGCGATCAGGCAGACGAACGGTGCCGCTCCCTTCAAGGCGGCCCAGACGACGGCGGTCTGGCAGAGGACCGTTTTACCTGAACCGCGCGGCATCGCCATCGCGAACAGGCCGCCGCGATTGACGGCCCGTTCGATCTTCTTGATGACGTGCAAGTGGTCCGGCGACCACGGCAGATAAAAGACCTCGCCGAAATACGTTTCACAAAAAGTCCGAAACGATTGAATCGCCGCTTCCTTGCGTTCCGGCTCCGCGACCTCGGGAAGATGGCCGATGTCCTGCGCCGCACGAACCGCCTCGGCGTTCCGTTCGGTCTGCTTCTTCAGCCGTTTGAGGTAGGCTTCGGAACCGTCGTCCATACTGAAATATTCGAGCGTCAGCCAACCGGCGTACTTCAGGAGATCGACCCCCTTGCCGTCGGCGGTGTTGATGTCGCCCAGCCGGTGCGTCTTGAGACGGCTTTCATTCAAGACCGTCCCGAATCCGGCCCGGTTCATGAGCCGGATCAGTTCGGTCGGTTTCATGTTGAGAGGGTTAGTCGCCATTGTTCGTTATTCTTTCGAGGAGAAAAGCGGTGTAGTGAATCAGATTGATCCTGCCGTCGGTCGACAACAGGTTCCCTTCCTCGGCGATTTCCAGAACCTGTTCGGGCGTGATGAGCCGTTTGGCCGAAACCGAGAGGAGCTTGGCGAGAGATTCCGGCGACAAGGCCGTCGGATCAAGTTTTTCGGACATGTTTTCATGCCTCCGTGATTGGTGAGCGATTGCCGCCGTGAGCGACAGATGATAGAATGAGGGCATACATTCCGCCGGTAAAACCTTCCCCCCCTTGCGAACATGGACACGAAACAGGCTTTAATGATCGTCGATACCCAGAACGATTATTTTGACGGTGGTGCGTTTCCGCTCGTCGGCAGTCTCGAAGCGAGCGAGAATGCCAAGCGGGTGCTGGAACGATTCCGTGAAAAAGGCTGGCCGGTGTTCCATATCCAACACATCGCCACCGATCCGCAGGCGACGTTTTTTCGACCGCATTCGCCGGGCGCGGAGATTCACGAGAACGTGAAACCGTTGGACGGGGAAACGGTCGTCGAAAAGCATTATCCGAACGCGTTCCGTGGAACCAGCTTGATTGACGCGATTTGGAAAACCGAGGCGAAGACGGTCGTGCTGTGCGGGATGATGACGCACATGTGCGTCGACGCAGCGGTTCGGGCCGGGAAAGATCTGGGGCTGAACTTCGTCGTAATCGGCGATGCCTGCGCGACCCGCGACTTGGAATTTCAGGGCAAAACCGTTGTCGCCGCCGATGTTCACGCCGCGTTCCTCTCAGCATTGAATTGGTTCTATGCCGAAGTCAAAACGACGCATGATTTCCTCGACGGGAAGTGAAACGATGCAGATACGCGACATGATCGTCGAGGATATTCCCCAACTGGCCGAACTGTATCGGCAGTTTTGGGGCGATGCGTCCGACCTTGCCAAAATGAAAACGACGTTCCTCGAACTCCAGAAGCGGAACAGCCATCTATTCCTGAGCGCCGTGGAAGGCGACGAATTGATCGGCACGATCATGGGAATTGTTTGCGAAGAATTGTACGGCGAATGCCGTCCGTTTCTGTTGATCGAAAATTTGATCGTCGATAAAAAACATCGTCGCAAGGGAGCGGCCAGAAAACTGCTCGCGGAATTGGAATGTCTGGTGAGGCAACGAAACTGCTGGCAGATGATCCTCGTGACCGAAGCCGATCGCGAAGATGCCTGCGCCTTTTACAAGGCCAACGGATTCCAGTTGAACAACGCCGGATTCAAGAAAAAACTGCATCCGGCAAAATAGACGATTTGAGAAATCGTCGGGCGGTCGCTGGAATCGCCGGTAGGTTTTCGATGTCGGCTTCGTCGATAAGCGTCACAGGTTTTCGCAACGCTAAAGCCTCGAACATTTCCTTTTTGAC
>DOMV01000009.1:0-1384 GCA_003509805.1 Planctomycetaceae bacterium | reverse complement strand
TGGAGAATCGGAAGGTCAAGAGCCATGAATTGGTCGTGCGAGGCGGTCAACCCGCCGAGTTCGACCGCCGGAATCGAATTGGCCAGCGGGGAAAAGACGACGATGCCCGCTTCGATGAGTTTCGCTTGGGCACGGCAGGCTTTTTGGTAGCGGTAAAGCTGCACCGCCGGATCGGGGTGCGAATAGGGACAGCAAAGATAGAGCATTATGCGGAATTCCTTTCGTCGGTTTCGGGGTTGGCGGGGATGCGTTGGGCCTTTTTGCCGGTAAACTCCTCCCAGCGTTTGACAATAATATCCACGTAGAGCTGGTCGATTTCCATCGCGAAGCAGTTCCGGCCCGTTTGCTCGCAGGCGATGAGCGTGGAGCCGCTGCCGCCGAAGATTTCCAGCACGTTTTCGCCGGGTTTCGAGGAATACTGGATCGCCCGAACCGCAAGCTCCGTCGGCTTTTCCGTCAAGTGGATCATGCTGGTATGGTTCAGTTTTTTCACGTCCCAGAGGTCGGGAACGTTGTTCGGGCCGTAGAATTGATGGGCGGCACCCTCCTTCCAGCAGTAAAAACAGATTTCAAACGCCCCCATGAAATCCTTGCGGGTCAGCACCGGATGGAGCTTGTTCCACACGATGCACTGCGAAAAGTAGAGCCCGTGCTTTTTCAGGTAGGCCGGGTAGTTGGCGAGATTCGCGTAACCGCCCCAAATGTACGCCGCCCGACCCGGTTCCAAAACACGCACGATATTCCCGAACCAAGCGTCGAGCAGCCGGTCGAACTCCTCGTCGGACACGAAATCGTTGGCGAGAGGTCGGTCCTTGGCCCGCATTTTTTTCGTGGTCGGCTCCGCTTTGCCGGGGTCGCGAGCCATGTCAAAGCCTTGATGATGCGTTGCCGTGAACGACGACAAGCCCGCCGCGATTGCATTATTACTTCGCGGCTCAACTTTGACGTTGTACGGCGGATCGGTATTTACAAGCTGTATCTTATTGCCTTTTAAGAGTTTATCGAAATCGGCCGGAGAAGAACTGTCGCCGCACATGAGCCGATGATTGCCGAGAATCCAGATGTCGCCCTTCTGGGTGATCGGATCATCCGGCGGCTCCGGGACGTTGTCCGGATCGGTCAGCCCTTGGGAAATGCCGGTCGAAATGTTGAGCAGTTGGGTCAGCTCCTTTTCGGAAAAAGCCAAAATTCCCATGTCGAATCCGGCGACCTGGAGTTCGGAAATCTCGATCGGCAGAATCTGCATGTCCCACTCGGCGATCTCGCCGGACTTGTTGTCGGCGATGCGATAAGCCCGGACCTGTTCCGGTGTCAGGTCGGTGGCAACGTGGACCGGAACTTTTCCCAAGGCCAGTTTTTTTGCCGCTTTCCACCGGGTGTGACC
>DOMV01000108.1:307-9139 GCA_003509805.1 Planctomycetaceae bacterium | reverse complement strand
TCACGGCGCCCGTTTTCCGAGCATTCTCGATATCCATTTCCGCCGATTGTACCGCGCAACAGTCGAGGATCGAACGGTTGACGGCCCGCTCGATGCTTGTGAGTGTTTCCTTATCGACCGCCTGCTGATTCGTAAAGTCGAATCGCAACACATCGGCGTCGACTTTCGAACCCTGTTGTTCGGCATGGGAACCGAGGTGTTCGCGCAGGGCATGGTGCAAAAGGTGCGTCGCCGTGTGGGCGCGGGCGACTTGCCGGCGATGCTGCCATTCGACCAGGGCACAAACCGTATCGCCGACCGCGACCGAACCCGCCTCAAGCCGTCCGACGTGTACGATCAGGTCGCCGTCGATCTGCGTCGCGACAAGGTTGAAAACGACTCCCGGCGCGGTGAGCACTCCCAAGTCGCCGACTTGTCCGCCCTTCTCGCCGTAAAACGGCGTCTTGTCCAGGACGATTCGGACCGGTTCCGGGGCGTTGATTTCATCGTATTTTTCGACGAGTTCCCCGCCGGCGACGATGGCGACGATGGTCGCGTCGTCGACTTTCAGGGTGTCGTAACCGAGGAAATCCGTCTTGTGCTTTTTCTTGACGCCTTCGAGAACGTCTTTTTGGAACAATAAATTCTTCTCGGCGGAACCGGAGATTTCGCCGTGTCGTTCCATCTCCCGTTTGAAACCGTCCCAGTCGAACGTGAGGTTTTGTTCCGCCGCGAGCGTTTCGAACAACTCGGGCGGAAAGCCGTAGGTCTGGTACATTTCGAAAACTTCCGAACCGTTGACCCGCGAACGATTCTCGACCTTCATCGAATCGAAGACTTTGGCGATCCGTTCGAGCCCGTTGTCGATGGTCCCGATAAAATGCTCTTCTTCGCCCTTGATGACCTGTTGAACCCGGGAAATCGTCCCGGTCAGTTCCGGATACGGCACGTTCATCATTTCGGCGACGATCGGGACCAGTTTGTACAGGAACGATTCCCGGGAACCCATTTGGCGCCCGTCGAGCACGGCACGGCGCAGGAGACGCCGGATCACGTATTTTTCCTCTTTGTTGCCGGGATAAACGTTTTCATGAACCGCGAACGTGCAGGCCCGGACGTGGTCGGTGATCCGGCGCAAGCGTCGCCCGTTGTCGTCAGCCGGATCGTATTTGACGCCGAGGATTTCCCCGGCTGACTCGACGATCGGCCTGAGAATGTCGATGTGGTAATTCGTTTCGACGCCCTGGAGCACCGCCGCGGTCCGTTCAAGCCCCATTCCCGTATCGATATTCTTACTCGGGAGCGGCCGCAAATTGCCGTGCCCGCCGCCGGGCCCACCGTCGGGAGTGGGATCGCCCACCCGGTTGAACTGGGTAAACACGAGGTTCCAGATTTCGACTTCCCCCAACGGCGTCCGGTAATAAATTTCGCTGCACGGACCGCAAACACCGTCAGGACCAAGACTTGGAGCACTGGCCGGCCAGAAGTTTTCGTCTTCGTCCATGAAACGGACTTTTTCTGTCGGCAACCCGATTTCGCTGGTCCAGATATCGGCCGCTTCCCGGTCGTCCTTGTAAACGGTCGCCGAGAGTTTGGCCGGATCGAGAGCCAGCCATTTTCGGTCGGTCAGGAATTCCCAGGCCCAGTGAATCGCTTCCCGTTTGAAATAGTCGCCGAAGCTGAAATTGCCGAGCATTTCGAAGAAGGTGTGATGATACGCCGTGCGGCCGACGTTGTCGATGTCGCCGGTTCGCAGGCATTTCTGGCAGGTCGTCGCACGGGTGAATTCGAGCTTACAGCGGCCGAGAAAATGGTCTTTGAACTGGTTCATGCCGGCCGGGGTGAACAGGACGGAGGGGTCCCACCGGGGCACGAGCACGTCGCTCGGTTTGCGTACGCAGCCCTTGGTTTCAAAAAACGCCAGATATTTTTCGCGAAGTTCGTTGGTTTGCATGGTGTTAAGTGGTTATTTGTCTTGATGGACTATTTTTCCGTTTTCTCTTGCCCATGCTTCGGTAAAACCAACATGGGAAATAGCGTTACTGCTGCGATCTAGTTGCCGCTCCGTTTCTGCAACCATTACATCCGGCAGGATTTCGTAAATCACTTTACATTTCGTTTGCTCTTCCTCATAGAAAATGGCAAAATAAATCCGGTGATTTCGAGTAATGCGTTCAAGGGATTCCTTGCGTTTCTCTTTCGGTGCTTTGAACATGCGATCCAGTTGCCCAGAACCACCTTTCTTGCACGACAGATACTCATATTTTTCGTTTGGATTTCCAATCGCGTGCGCATCGGCATCACGTTTTGTGGTAATCAATTCACGCCCCAAAATGTCGGCAATAATCATCTCTTTGACCAACCCCGGCTGCAAGAGATTATTGATACCGACAGCGCGTGCCAGTTTTGCCGCTTTCAGCACCAAGTCGATAATTTTGTGATAAATGTCACTCGGCATACTGTAACAACCCCTGCTTGATTTCTTTTCCCGCCAATTTTATTCTTTTTTCCGCCATTTCGGCAAATTCGGGGTTCTTTTCAATGCCAATGAAATTTCTGCCCAGTTTTTTGCAAACCGCCAGAGCCGTTCCCACCCCCGCAAACGGATCAAGCACAAGATCGCCTTCGTTGGAACTGGCTTTAATGAGCCGCTCCATCAAGCGTTCCGGCTTTTGGATGGTGTTCAATGCTTCACGACCGACCAATTCCTGCGACTTATAGGTCAATTGCTTAATGTCTCCCCAAACGTCGCCGGGATTTTTGCCTCGGTCATCAAATTTTGTTTTTCCGTAGCGGCCATTTTTCACGGACGGCACTCGTTCACAACGGAGGCGGTGTTCCAGTTCCACAAGCTGGGCAACCCGGATGTCGTCCAAATTGTACGTTTTCGGCTTGTTTCCTTTGATAAAATAACAGATGATGTCGTAATTGTTCGTATAATTCAACCGTCCTTGCGCCAAACGGCTGGGCTGATACCAAACGATTTTCGACCGCAAATGGAGGTAAGGGCGGTAATCGATGAAATCGATGCAATTCGGTTTGCCAAACAAATACAACGCCCCGCCGGGCTTCAATTTTTGCGAGAAAATTTTGATGAGATTCAAGTTGAATTCTTGAATATTGGCAACACGGTCCCAATCATTCGTCGTCACTCCGTAGGGCCCGTCGCAGATGACAAGATCGCAACCCGCGTCCTCGCAGCACGGCAAAACGTCGAACGCGTCGGCAACGTAGAGGTGATCGGGCTGGGCAATGGATGCGGGGTTTAGCGGTTGGTTGATACGGATCATGCCAGATGTTTTTCGCGAAGTTCGTTTGTTTGCATGGTGTTACTCAGATTGGACTAACCTGTTATGTAGCGCGTTCCGACAGGGATTCCGTCCTTGATGTTGGGAAGATGAATTTTCTTGTGGAGAAATTTGATTTGGCCTAAATAGCCTGTAAAATCGAAGGGACACAAATCGTTCGTCCATTCCAAAATCGCTTTTTTCGTCTTGGCCGGCAAATCGGGTTCTACGTCACTCAGTGCATTATCGGTAAAGTTATCAACGGCATCCAGTTGGTCTTCGTAATAAACGGTGTACAAACCAACGTGCGTATCAACTTCCAGCCCCAAAATTTTGGCAATGCACAGACTGACAAAAAACGCTCCTTGAAATTGGTCTTTGATGAGTTGCCATTTTGCTTCAGTAACGGTACGTTTTAGTTCAAAAATATGGAGTCGGTATGTGCTCTCATCACGTTTTTCCCAAATGACACTATCGGCGCGTCGCTGGTTTTTCAAAAGATGGATGAGAACTTTTTTTGACGGCAAATCAATTCGATGCGAAATCGAATCCATGCCCACCACCAAAGTCATCAGACCACTCTTATCTTTTTCCGAAATAATATGCTCAAATCTGTCACCTTGCGCGACAGATTGAACAAACTCAACGCCTTGTATGTATTTGTGAAAATTCTGCACGAGTGTCATTCTGCGTCATTTTGAAAAGCCCAAATTTGATCTTTTAATTCTCGCAAGTAGTACCCAAAAGTCGGCACAGCAAAACCGTTGACGCCATGCTCTAATGGCTTAACTCCCGTCATACCATCATTTTCATTCACATCGAACTGATACATGCGCACCATATCCGAGGAAATAATATCCTCCGGTTCGTAACCGTACTCTTTCGCCAGTTCCCGCCCGTCTTCCCGGTTGGACAGCTTAATCATGTTATTGACATGCTGAATAATCGTGGCACTATGTGTGGTGGCCAGTACCATGCCAATCGAGTTGGCCAGCCGCACCAAGACCTGGGCCATCCGCCATTCTAACTCCGGGTGCAACGACATTTCCGGCTCTTCGATGAAACAGCGATTGCCGATACTGCCATATTTGAGCGCCGCCAAAAACGGAGCCAGCGACGTCACCACGCCGGAAGAGAGGTTCATCCGTATTTCCTGGCCGAGCTCCTTAGGGGTATAAAAATACTCGTTTAATCCGTTTTCCTTGACGACCACTTTACCACGAATCATCTTTTCTGATTCGATAAACTCGACGATTGTGGCAACGCTCTGATTGGCCGTCTGCTCCTTCGTGGAGCCATTCGCAAGCTGGGCCATCAACCACATCTGTGGGGCCGTTAATTTGTAGTCCGCATGATTCCCTTTGAGCAATTCGCCGGCAACGGTACGGTAGGTGAGTAAAAGGCCGCTTCGGGAATCGGGGAAATGGGATCGCTTCGCACGCAAAGGAGCGATGTTCAAAAAATAAGCGACGTAATTCCAGAGTATGTCCAAAACACCGGTATTGAGCATATAAGCTGCGACATCAGTATCCGCAACATCGTATACTTTCGCAGGTGTACTCCATATCTCCCTGCCGGCGCGTTTGAAATGACATTGATGGTAATCTTTCCCACGCTCTAAAACAATCGAATTGCCGGCTTGAAAAGGGATGGCAATCGAAAATTTTCCCGCCGAAATACATTCTGATTGGAATATATCCTGAATCCATTTCGCACCCCAATTGGAGCTTGCCAACACCTCGTTGAAACTGTTGACGATCGCGTTATGGATGTCCTCCGAAATAACGAGAGACGACTTATTTCTGCGATCCTGCGTGTTCATGTCATGGTTTATCCATTCACGCAACAGATGCAATTCTGACGGTGCATTCTCCACTGAGGCAAAAAGAGACAACACCTCATCCAGCCCCCAGATCAGCGTCGCCAGGTACGTCTTGCCGCTGTTGTTGTCGCCGACAAACAACGTCAGCGGGGCCAGCTCGATGTCCGCCCGGCGTATTCCGGCAAAATTCTCGACGTGGAGCGTGGGATATCGGGTCATGGATTTAAGCGTGTCATGAGTGAACACGAATTTGACAACAAAAAAACCGGATGCTTTTCGCGCAACTCGTTCGTGGGCATCGGATTTCCTTCACGAGACAGAAGCCGGACACGTCGGCCGACGACGCGCCGCCATGAAAATACGGTGAAAACACGGTAAGAATACAACCACATCACAACGGCGTCACGGTCGCCCCTGGAACCCTATCGTTGCCCTATCATTATCCCCGCAAAGCCCCTTGTGTCAAGGTAGACGGTGTCCGACAGTACCCCCGCCTGTGCCACACGGTGGGACACGGTCGCTTGCGGATGAATCGCGTTTGTGCTACCATGACCGTGGGTGTGGCTTTCACGGACTTTTGCCATACGGAAGGTCGCCATGTCGCCGATACGCATTCTTTACCTGATCGATCATCTCTCAAGCAGCCGCGGAGGGACGGAACAACATCTTTTCTGGTTGCTCCGCCATTTTCCCCGTAAAGGATTCGAGGGGCACGGATGCGAGGGACACGGATGCGAGGGGCATTGCATCGTCTTTTCGCATACGCGGGGAACCGATCCGGCGCGCCTTCCGGCGGAAACGCTCGTGTTCGGCGATCTCTACGGACATGGGAAATGGAACTGGTGGAAGCGGTTGCGGCATTTGGCCCGTTACCTGGGCGATCACGAAATCGACGTCGTCCAGGCATTCAGCCCGTTGGGGGAATTGGCCGGTCTGTTGGCGACCCGACTTGCACGGCGCGGATGCCTGCTCGGGAACCGACGCGATTGCGGTTACCATATCAATCGGGAATCCCGCACGATTTACAGGTTGTTACGGCTTTTCGGGACCCGGTTCGTCGCGAACAGCGAAGCGGCCCGGCAGGCGGCGCATCGGCTGGAGGGGACGCCGCTCGATCGCATCGAGGTGATTCGCAACCCCTTGCCGGAAGAGCGGTTGCGCGAGGCGATGGCGAAAAAAATGAGCCGGGCGATGCTGCCGTTCCCGCCCGGAGCCGATCCCGGCGCGAAGTTGGTCGGAATGGTCGCCACGGTGCGCCCCGTCAAAGATCATGAAACGCTTTTGAAAGCGGTGCCCGCGGTGCTGGCGGCGCATCCCGAAACGTATTTCCCGATGGTCGGCGAGCAACTTCCCGAGCACCTGGCGCACTTGCGGAAGATGGCCGAGGAATTACGGATCGACCGTCACATCCTCTGGTGCGGCGGATTGGAAAATCCGTTGCGAATGATGCCGCTCTTCGACGTCGGTGCGCTTTCGAGTCATTCGGAAAGTTTTTCCAACGCCGTGCTCGAATATGCCGCCGTCGGCCTCCCGGCCGTCGTCACGGACGTCGGCGGACTCGGCGAAATCGTCCGGGAGGGAGAAACCGGCTTCCTCGTCCCGCCGCGTGATCCCGGGACATTTGCCGAGCGCCTCATTCGACTGCTCGACGACGACGCAGTGCGGAAACGGATGGGCGAAAACGGCAGGCGTTTCGTCGGCGAACATTTTGCCGAACCGGTCATCCTGGAACAATACGCCGAACTGTATCGCAAAATCGCCGGCAAAAAAAGTTAGGGCGACCCAATCGGGGCGGTGACCGGAAGGGAGTGGAAAGCCGCCCTGCCGCTTCCGGCATTTTCACCGATCAGTGCCGGGCGACTTTCCTGGTGCGCATTTTCTTCTTGTTGCCGCTCCATTCCTTCGTCAGGGTTTCGAAAACTTCGGGCGATTCGTACCGAATCACGCCGTGTCCGTCGGGCATGGGGCCGATCAATCCCTTGAACACGGGGCGGCCGCGCAAACTCAAATTCGTGCTGCAATCGTCGACGCCGATCTGGATATGTCGACGGGTGATTTCATCTTCGGAAACGTAATCGCGAATGCGCAGCTCTCCCTCGACGCCGCGCGTCACGACACGAAATGTCGTCTTGTGCATGGAACCTTTCTCCCGATAGGCAAAGTGCAGGCGGAAAAAAAGGAATCCGTACCCGAACCCTCGCCGTATTGAGGGGGAAATCCATTCCACTCCCTTTTTCGTCCCAAAGGAGGCGATTGGCGAAAAAAAAACGGCGACTCCCTATAAGCCGCACAATCGCGATGGGCACACAAGCGCGACAGAAAAACAGGCGCGATGGGCATACAAGCGCGACAGGAAAACAGACGCGACGGGAAAACCCGTGACGGGAACAACCCGGGCCGTGTGAACGGCAGCCGAAAAAAGACAGGGTCGGCGGAAGATTTCGGCAATTGAAAAAGAGCGCTGGCTTCACCCGATTGTGCGGTCCAGGAGATCACGATTTTTCCCGACGGCGCCGCTCGCCTACACGCCGAATTACGGGGCGACGCCGTGCCGTCGTCCGAGATCGGAGTAGACGACCGGGTCGATCATTTGATTTAACGGACGCGCGGAACCGTCGCCGAAAAGAAAATTGGACACCTGGGGATGAACGGAACCGTAGCCGCCGACGTAATACTGTTCCGGGATGACGGTTCCCCAAAGCGCATCCAATTGCTTTTGGACGGCGGCGGCTTCGGCGGCTTTTTCCGCCGCCTTATCGGACGCCTTGCCGGTATCCTTGCCGGACACCTTGCCGGACACCTTGTCGGACGCCTTGTCGGACGCCGCCTCACCGGTGTCGACATCGGAATCGGCGTACACGTTCGTGCTCCAGGGATACCCGTCGATCTGTTTCACGCCGTCGCGGAACGGAAGCGGCCAAACGGCGGTCGGGAACGTCTGGTTGATCGGCGATCCGGTGTTTCGAATGGTCCCGGGCGTTCCCGACATCCAGCCGAGCCCGCTGTACGCGCCGCCGGACGGCGCACTGCCGCCGCGGGCCAAATAGGAATTGATGGTCACCCCTTCTCCGAGAAAAATCGTATGCGACGTTCCTTTTTCAATATCGCGGCTCCGCAACCGGCTGTTCAGGAAAAAAGTTCCGTTGTTCGTCGTGTCGATCGGCGTTTCGACGCCGCCGTGACAGGCCATGTAACTGAAATGTATCCCGAAGGCGGTACGTTCCGAAGGACAAAACGCGGGATGCGGAGCGTTGTGAATCCAAGCGTGTTGGTTGACCGGATCGTAGGGGCCCTTCGAGTAGTCAATTCCGGCAGCGAGGTTTNNTAAAACACGCCGTCGTTGTCCGTGTCGATCGGCGTTTCCGTTCCGCCGTGGCAGGCCATGTAGGTCGGATTGACCTGTCCGTCGCCCGCGTATTGCGAAGGACAGAGAAGGAAAGGCGGTGCGTCGCGAACCCAAACCGGCTGGTTGACCGGGGCGTAGGGTCCCCGGGTGTAATCGATATGCGCCGCCAAACTGGAAAGTTCCATGTAGGGCAGAAGGAGCGGAATCCAGCCGAGATGGTCCCCGATCGGGACGTTGCGAATCGGGCCCTCCGGATTGCGGGTCCCGCGCGGCAACATCCCCCGCGTTTCCTCGAACTGTTTCATCGCGATTCCGACCTGTGTCATGTTATGGACGCATTGCATTCTCCTCGCGCTTTCCCGAGTCGCCTGGACCGCGGGCAGGAGCAGGGCGATCAG
>DOMV01000108.1:0-205 GCA_003509805.1 Planctomycetaceae bacterium | reverse complement strand
TCAACCGGCTTCGGTATAAAAGCCGGAATTCATTCGCCGTCGCTCGATGCTTCCACGCGAATTTCACGTCGAACCACCGGGGATGTTTCGTCCGCGGCGAAGGATGCTTCGGCGACCCGCACCGCCGGTTCGCTCGCGATGATTTCAACCCGGACGTCGTCGGGGGTGCGCAAAAGCGAGGCGTCGACGATGAAGACGCCGGTTT
>DOMV01000269.1 GCA_003509805.1 Planctomycetaceae bacterium | reverse complement strand
ATTCTCATAACGCCGGTGCTCTTCGTCGTCATGCAGTCGGCCGCCGAACAAATCGATAAATTCAACAAGTCGCTCCTGGAACACGGTCGCAAAAAGAATGAACGGCGTGCCGCGAAAATGGCGATGGAACACGCCATCGCCGATGCGGAAAACACGTATTGATCTTGTTTATCCTACGCGCACGCCGTGCGGCCCGAATACCAGGCCCGGATCGCGCGGCGTTTTTTCCGGCGACACCGTTTGGCGACGCCGCCGCACCGTAACGTCGGACGGCGCCGTGTCCGGTCAAACTTTCGACGTGCCCAGCCGGTCGAGGAGCGTCTGCGTAATGGCCTCGAAGACATGTTCGGTCGGGACTTCTTCCGCCCGGCCGGACAGAACCAGTTGGTCGCCGCATTGCCAAAAGACGCCGTAGGTCGACGTTTCATCGGCAAAACAAAGAATCGACGCGGTATTGGTCAGGTCGAGAAAGAAAAAATGCATCTCGTAACCGGAAAGCGTCCGTCCGCCGAGCGTTCGCTCGATCGGTTCGTATTCCAGATCGGGATATTCGTCGCGCAACGCGTCGAGCACTTCTTCGGCGATCGTCCCGGGATTGGTTCCGAACGGATGGATATTGAGAATCCAAAACGCGCCCGTGGGACTGCTCAACTGGATTGATCCGTGGATTGACCCGGCGGAGCCGTCGATGCCCGATTCCTCCAGCATCCAGTTGCTCGGATAATGAAATCGCAGGCCCGAACGATCATAAGTGGAAAAATCGGCCATTTCAGTACGAAGCCGGTTGAGCGGTTTGAATAAATCGCGCAATAAATCGCGCATTTATGCTTAGGCAGTGTTTCTGTTTTTTCTTGAGGGGGGGGACTTCCCGGCCATTGTAGACGTTCCTTTCCGCTTCCTCAAGAGCGGTTTTTCGCCAAAATCCGAGGTTTCCGTATAAAATGACCGTGTCTGCCGGGCTTGTGTTCCACAAGAGCGGCCTCTATAATGGGGGACGTGAAGCTGATCGGACTGTGAACCGTCTTTCCCCTTATCCGCTCGTTTGCCATGAAACTTTCCTGCGATCGTGAAAAATTTTCCCATGTGTTCCAATTGGCGGCCTCTGTCGCCGCGGTTCGGGATACGAAGCCGGTCCTTCAAAACGTCAAAATCAGTGCCGAAGACGATCGGGTTTTATTGCAGGCGACCGATACCGAACTGGGGATTCGCCTGGAAGCCGAGGGAACCGAAATTACCGAAAAAGGGAATGCGATTTTGCCGACCCGGCGGTTCAAGTCGATCCTCCAGGAATCGCTTGACAAGACCCTTTCGATTGAAACCAAAGGAGATAAGGCGATCATTTCCGGACAGCGGAGCCGGTTCAATCTCGCGACCCAGTCGGCGGACGATTTTCCGGACCTTGATTCTTTCACCGAAACTTCCTACCACTCGATTCCCGGCAAGGCCCTTCGCGAACTGATTAAACGAACGACCTTTGCGACCGATGAGGAAAACACCCGCTACACTCTCGGCGGGACGTCGGTCGAATTCGGCGAGAACGACATGATTGCCGTCGCGACCGACGGACGACGCCTTGCCGTCCAGAAGGCGGGAGCGGAATCGGTCAACGATCATCTCAGCACCACTCCGGCGATCTTTCCCCCAAAAGCCTTGTTGTTGATCGAGCGGGCCCTTGGCGACGGGGCGGAAAACGTTCAAATCGCCGTTTCTTCCAACAGGGCGCTCATTCAATATAAAGATACCGTGATTTTTACCCGGCTGATCGAGGGCCGCTTTCCCAATTGGCGGAAAATCATCCCGCCCGTCGAAGGAAAAAGTCGGGTCGATCTTCTCGCCGGGGCGCTGTTGAATGCGGTTCGTCAGGCGGCCATCGTCGCCTCCGAAAAACAACCGGGAGTCCACTTCACCCTGGACGCGGGCAAGCTCGAACTCCAGGCCCAGGGGGCGGAAATTGGCGATTCCAAAATCGAGACGCCCGTTTCCTATGAAGGCCCGAAACGCGAGGTGCGGCTTGATCCCCGGTTCGTGATTGATTTCCTGCGTGTTCTCGACGCGGAAAAAAATGTTGCGATTTTCATTTCCGAAAATGAACCGGTCCTCTTTACAACGGACGACGATTATACATACGTCGTGATGCCGCTGAGTTGACTCTCTTTGATCCGCCGTCCGGGAATACGATTCCCGGCTCGTGAAGAACCGTTTCCCGACGGTCGTGGCGATGATGGGATCCCCCCTTTTTTTGTGTCTTTTCGGGCATGGGATCGGCTTTTTCATTCTCGCCAATCGGCAAACTCGCCCCTCTCTTCCCGGTTGCCCCAGCAGCCTGAATCGTCACATCTGTCAGCACCGTACCTGGAAACGGGAAAAACGCGTAAAAGACATATCTTTGCCGATCCGGTTATACCGAATTGTACGATGATTAGGACGTAAGCGGATTTATCCGTCCTGAGTTTTATTCGCAAATGGAGATGATACCGCAAACGGCCTGAAACTACGGCTTGAAACGGTTCCCGCGAACGATCACCTGCCGCTCGAATGATTCGCGCAAATAATTACATTAACAAAAGTTGGGGCAAGTGAGTGCGGCAGGCAGACTTGACCAAATGTCCGTTTGCATCGCGTTTCCAGTATGCACCGAAGCCGGTTGCGTTTTCCGTCCTGTCCGCCTGCTTACCTGCGGAAAGCAGGTTTTCCAGGAATCGGCTGCGGGAAATTTTAAGGGTTTCCAGTACAATTGCGCGTTTTCCTTCATGTCGGGGAAGAAAGAGACCAGCCTACAGGTGAGATCATGATCATGAAACAACAGAAGATTCGGTTGGCAGCGGGACTTATCGGGGCTCTCGGATTCTTGGGAACGGCTTCGGTTCAAGCCGGTGCGCCCCGGGTTCAGTATGAAATGGTCCCTCACGTGGTGATTCCGCAAACGGTGGAGTATAAACCGATTGCCCGGAACAAGGATGCGACGGCCGATTACGGTGTCTCTTCCCCCTATGCCGCGACGTATATTCCCTATCCTTCTTACATGCTTCCGTTTCCGACGCCGTTTTACCCGTTGAATAATGCACTGTATCCGGTATCCGCAACACCGGCGGAAGAACGTTCTTCGGGTTTGCTTGAAAGGCATCATGCGTCACAGGGGCGGGATGGCCAAAATAGCGGGAATACACAAGACGTTAATTCCGATGTTCGGCGTTTTTCCGAGGGCGATTCGCCTTTCGAGAAAACGGAGGAACAGAACGATTCAAAGATCAAACTGGTCTCGGCGGCCGAGGAAAATGCCGCGGTGACGTTGGCCGTCGACAATGGAAACCATTCGGGATCGTCGTCGGAAAAGCCGGAGATACTGCAAACCGGCCTGTTCAGCGGGGAATCGACCTGCGCCTGGTCGTTCAGTTCACCGCTTTTCAAAGTCGCTTCCATTCCGTCCCAGGCGATGATCGCGGGCGCCCAGATCAATCAAAACGGCCCGCGTTGCCAAACGGCGCTCACGGTTCCCACCAGTCCGTACCCGCCGGCACCGCAATACAATGTGACGATGCCGCAGTATTATCAATTGCCCAACGGAGCGGTGATTCCGGTGCAGCAGCGTTGCACGCCGCTCAAAAACCTGTTCGGGCATCATAAACAGCAGCCGCAATTCCCGATGACGCCGGGAATGATGCCGCCCGTGCAGCCGATGCAGTCCATGCCGATGCNNCGCTACAGCCGTACCCGATGGCGATGCCAACGACGTCGCCGCAGGCGTTCATGCCGTATCCGATAATGACGCCGGACATGTACGCCCAGATGCAGATGATGCAACAAATGCAGATGATGCAGCAGGTGTCGCAGATGCAGGCGATGATGACGGCGTATCCGTCGGCCGGCGGGGTGCCGTTCCAGCAGGTGTCCGCGGTGCCGCAGATGATGCATGCCCGGACGGTCGTCCCGCAATACATGAATCTCGGTCTCGTCCAGCAACAGGTGCCGGTGATGCAGGTTCAACTCGGCTCGACTTTGCCGACCCCGGCGCCGTTGCCGCAATGGTCGATGTTGACGGTTCCCCAGTCGAACGTCCTGGAAACCGGCCTACAGCCGGCGCCCAATCCGCAATTGGCTTTCCTGACCGCCCAGACACTTCCAGGTTATGCGGCGGGTTACGGGGCGCAGGTCAATCCGATGCTCCAGCAGGCGGCCCGATTGAACGTTCCGGCTGTGAGTGGCGAAAAAACGAGCGTTGGCGACGGCGCTGAAAACGGCAGTGAAAACGGCGCTGAAACGTCCCGGCCCGGGACGGCGCCCGCCATGATGAATAACGCGGCGAATATCGCGTTGAATAACACGTTGCAGGCGCAACAAGGCGCGATGTTGGCAATGCTGCTCGGAGCACCTTCGGCGGCGGCGAACGTTCCCGGCGCCCCGGAGCAGGCACAACTCGATCCCGCGCTGCTCCAACAGCTCCAGCTCCTGCAACAGATTCAGCAGCTCCAGCAGGCCCAGCAATTGCAGCAGTTGGCCGGTTCGTACATGCTGACGCCCTACGGCGGCCTGATGCCGCAGGCGCCGGCCGTCCAGCAGCAACAAGGCATATCGATTGCCGAACTCGCGATCCTGTTGACGTTGATGAAAGATTCCGGTCGGCGCGACCAACGGGTCGGGTTGTTCGGGCGGATTGCCGAGCGTCGCGAACGCCGGGCGCAAACACGTACGAAAAACGATCCGTTCAGCGCCCTGATGGAAGCCTGGAGCACGCCGAGCTACCCGGGCGAGACGGCAATGCGGATGCCCTCGAAAAACGCCTATCCTTACGGATACTTTGGAGCGACCGTCGGCCCGCAGGAATCCGCTCCCTTCGGCGGCTACAACGAAACCTACGCCGGTTCAACGTTCTATCCGGCCTATTGATCGTTGATTGCCGTTTTTGATTGTTCACGGGAGGATTACACTGAAAACCATTGAAATTTCCCGAAGCCGACGATTCAGAAAAAAAGGGAGAGGGAACAAAGCGGGGGACGGGAATCATCGGTTTCCATTGCCCGCTTTCCCTTTTCTTGCGGCTCAACCGCTTTTCATGCCGCGCCGCCCGTCTAAACTGTCATATTCCCTATTATGGATTCAAAGAACGAACCCGTCCATCATCGTTTTTTACGTCTTTTCGCCGATCTTCTCGCGCTGTTTTGCACGCTTCTTTTACTTTTGCCGAATCCGCGATGGATTTTTTGGGGCGCAAAGATTCCTGAAATCCAGGGAAACGGCCATGAACATTTGATCCTGTTTTCCGTCCTGACCTTCTTCGTCCTGTTGAGCCGGCCCGCCCGATCGGTATTTTACTGGACCTTTCTGCTCATCGTTTATGCGGTTACGACGGAAATACTGCAAATTCCGATTCCTTATCGCACGTTTGACTGGCTCGACGTCTCGGAAGACGCTTGGGGAATCATGATCGGTTTGGTCGTCGTTCTGCTTTGCCGGGGCGTCTTTTCGAGCCGATCGCCGCATGTTACCGATCGAAACGTTACCGATCGAAACACGGAATAAAGGCGGAAACGTGTCGGCGGTCCGGGTTTTGCGGCGCCTGCCATGCGGAGAAAATACCGATGGGATAGTTCCCATCGCGCGGGAGATGAGGTAGAATGCGACGGTATGAGTGGCGGCGGTGTTCGGTGCAATCCGCCGCTCCGGCGATCGATCGCGATTTTCAAACAGGAGACTGATTCGATGAAGCGTGTTGTTCTTCCGTTCTGTATCGTTTTGGTATCAAGCCTGTTTTGCCCGGCGGCGGACGACGTCAAGGTCAAGCGGCTGTTCAACGGCAAAAACCTCGACGGATGGAAAGCCGTCAATCCTCAGGCCGCCAACTTTTGGAAAGTCGGCGAGGCGAAGATGTCCGAAACGGAGCCCCGGATGTTGGAAGCGGGGCCTCTCGAAGGAAACGATGCCGAACAGGGCAATGCCGCAGGGGCGCTTATCAACACGGTCGGGGCCGACTGGAAACCGCAGGGGATCGACCTTTACAGCGAGACGACGTTCGGCGATTGCGTGATCGAACTGGAATTCATGGTCGCGAAAAATTCGAACAGCGGTATTTACGTCATGGGCGAATACGAGGTCCAGGTGCTCGACAGTTGGGGCAAGGAAACATTGGGCAACGGCGACGTCGGGGCTCTTTACGGCGCCGCCCCGCCGAAAGTCAACGCGTCGTTGGAGCCGGGGGTTTGGCAAAAGTTCGTTATCGATTTCACCGCCCCGCGATTCGACGGGGAAGGAAAGAAAATCGCGAACGCGAAGTTCAATAGAATCACGCTCAATGGAACGGTCGTCCAGGAAGACGTCGAAATGAAATCCTTCACGCACGGCGGCATCAAGAGCAAGGAAGCGCCCGTGGGGCCCCTCATGTTCCAGGGAAATCACGGCCCGGTCGCGTTTCGCAATATTCTCGTTACGGACAAATAGGCCGGGGCGTTTTCCGGTCACGACGCTTTGTTCCCGGCTTTCATGCGCGTTGTCCCGGTTTGTGTTTTGACCGTTTTCCTCCGTTTGCAGTATCGGTACATTTCCCGTTTCCAACAACACTTGACCATACAACCATCCCATGGCAGATAACGACAGCGTCCGGATAGGCAAAGGGGTCGGCATCGGCACGCCCCAAAAAACCGAAGGTTATTTCCTGAAGGGTTCCGCCCACCTCGAATGGGGGATGAAGGACCGGCTTTCCCGGATATTCGATCCGAAATCGGGCCGGACCGTCATGCTCGCGTTCGATCACGGCTACATCATGGGGCCGACCTCGGGCCTGGAACGGATGGACCTGACCATCGTGCCGCTCATCGAATACGCCGATTGCGTCATGTGTACCCGGGGCACGCTCCGCCAGGTGATCCCGCCGACCTGCAACAAGCCGATCTCGCTCCGTTACTCGGCGGGTTCGACCATCCTGACCTACCTGAACGACGAATGTCTCATGGACATCCGGGAAGCGGTCCGCCTGAACGCCTCCCTGCTTGCCGTGATGGTGGCCGTCGGCGATCAGAAGCATGAAGGGGATACGATCCGC
This sequence comes from Planctomycetaceae bacterium, assembly GCA_003509805.1. Classification (GTDB taxonomy): domain Bacteria; phylum Planctomycetota; class Planctomycetia; order Pirellulales; family Thermoguttaceae; genus UBA8133. The sequence continues at coordinate 1,625 of DOMV01000269.1, read as the reverse complement.
AACCTGACACGGACCGTCGATCTCGGGACCCGGTTCGGTATTCCGACGCTCGGCGTCAACGCGGTCGGCAAGGAACTCAAACGAGATGCCCGCTACCTGAGTCTGGCGGCCCGGGTCGCGGCCGAAAACGGCGCCCACGTCGTTAAAACGTATTATTGTGAAGAAGATTTCGAGATGGTGACGAACGCCTGCCCGGTTCCGATCGTGATCGCCGGCGGAAAGAAGTTGCCCGAAAAGGACGCCTTGGAAATGGCGTACCGGGCGATCGACCAGGGGGCTTCCGGTGTCGACATGGGACGCAACATCTTCCAGTCCGATTGCCCCGTCGGGATGATGCTCGCCGTCCGGGAAATCGTTCACAATGGCGCCAAACCGGAACAGGCTTATGCCGTTTATGAAGAGCACAAGAACAGGAAATAAGCCCCTTTTCGGCCGGATTGTCCCGTTCCGGAATCTTGAAATCGACGATGTCCGATCCGCGTGACAATCCCTTTGCCCCGCCGGAGGAATTGGCGGATGATATCGAAACACGACCGTGGTTGTTCGATGAGGGCAGCCGCGTTCGTGTCGAACGGCATCCGCCCCTTCGCCGTATCCCCTGGGTACGAAAGACGATCAACTCGCTCGCACACTTGATCGGGAGCATGTTCGTTGCCGCGGTGGTGATGGTGTTGCCGGTCGTGCCGAGCGGGATTCTCGCCTTGGTTTTCCACCTGTTTTTCCACGTCGTCGACGCCGGGCCGGTTTTTTTCGTGTCGTATGCCGTTTTTCTCTTTGTGTGTTTGTTTTTCGCGCAGTTCATTTCCAGCCCGATCGATCATTTTCGCCTGCTTTCCTCGCTTGCACCGATCGAATCGCTGCTTTCGCGAGACGATCCGAAGGGCGATTGGTACGCCGTCTCCGTGACATTTGTCCGGCACGGTTGGTTGCGCAACCGATTTCTCCGGGATGTCGGCGTCCTGTACTTTGAAAAGAACGGCTTGCGGATCGAGGGAAACCGCCTGAATGCCGTTGTGCCTTTTGCGGCGATCGAGGAAATCGGAATCAATGCCCGGCATGAACTCGGCGGCGTGCGGTTTCGCAAGCAATGTTGCAGGGAATATCAATCGCTCGTCCTGCGACCGATCCCGCACCGGATTCCCCGGCTTTCCTTCAACGCGTGGAAACGGGAAGTCCGCCGTTTCCTGGAACGGTTCGAAGCCCTGACGCCGTAGACCGCCTGTTATTTTTTCCGGGAACACAGTTCCCGGCTTGTGATGTTCCTCGTTTTCCGGGAACACAGGTCCCGGCTCACGATGTCCGTGTTTGAGGTTTCCACGATCATGCCGACTTTTTCCCTTATCTCCCTGGGTTGCCCGAAAAATCTCGTCGACAGCGAAACGATGACCGGTCGTCTTCTCGCCGCGGGATTCGAGTTTCGCGATGCGCCGCCCTGCGACCTGATGATCCTCAATACCTGCGGCTTTCTCGCATCCGCCCGGGCCGAGGCGAGGGAACACCTGGCCGAACTGGTTCAATGGAAAAAGCGGGGACGGATCAAACGGATCCTTGCCGCCGGCTGCATGGTCCGCCATGAAGGCAAAACGGACGGGGCCGGTGCGTTGAGCGCGGAATTCCCGACGGTC
>DOMV01000444.1 GCA_003509805.1 Planctomycetaceae bacterium | reverse complement strand
CTTGGTCCGCCGGCGCCGCTCGACGCCGCCGTTCCCGCGCCGTTGCCGTACTACGCGAAGTATTTCAAGGCGGTGATTACGGGGCCCCGCCTTTTTCGAATGCTCCAGAACCTTTATTCCGGCGACGGGGCGGGCGGGATAAAACTTACCGACGCGGAAATCCGTGAAAAACTCCGGGGAACCCTGATCGGGCCCGACGGCAACAGCACAGCCCTGATCGTGACGCTTTCCACCGAAGCCCCGCAGGGGAAGGATCTCGCGAAAGTGCTGGAGGCGATCAGGGAAGTCGGTCGCGAATGCGGTGTTCAACCGGCGGTCAAGGTCGATACGCGCGCCTTGCCGGTCCGGATCGTGAGTAACATCGCCACGGTGATCAAGGAGATTTTCACGGGCCGGACCCCGGCGATGGACGGCGTCATTCTCGGGGGGCCGCCGGTCGACAACGTCGCCATCACCTATGAGGGGGAACACACGCTTTACCGCCTGGCCGGAATCTGTGCGATCGTCGGCCTTTTCCTCGCCTGGCTGTGTTTCCGGGATTTCCGGCTTACTTCCTTCGTCTTCTGGATCGCGATTCTCAGCGCAGGCGTCGCGCTCGCCTCCGTTTCGCTGACCGGAAGCACCTGCGACGCGATTCTCCTGAGTATGCCGGCGCTCGTTTACGTCCTGGCCATGTCGGGCGCGGTTCACGTCATCAATTACTACCACGACGCCGTCCGCGAACACGGATTGAACATGGCCCCGGAGCGGGCGGTCGGCCATGCCTGGTACCCGTGTCTTTTCGCGAATTTCACGACCGCCCTGGGCCTCCTTTCGCTGTACACCAGTCACCTGGTCCCCATCACGAAATTCGGCGTCTACGCCGCGCTCGGCGTCATGCTGCAACTGTTGGTTTTGTTCTACTACCTGCCGACGTTGCTTTATTTTTACCCGTCGAACAAAGTCGCGGCCCAGAGCGGCCTCCACGAAGAGCACGACTCGACCATGCAAAAAATATGGCGGGTCTGGGGAAACTTCATCATCAGGCACAACCGACTCGTGACGATCGGTTGTTTCTGCGCGATGATCTTCTTCGGATTCGGCATGCTCCAGATCAAAACCTCGGTCAAGATGATGCGGTTCTTCTCGGCGGATTCCGAGATCATTCATCATTACACGTACCTTGAAGGCCAAATCGGGCCGCTGGTCCCCATGGAGGTCGTCGTCAAATTCGACAACGAAAAATGCAAATTCAACACGCTCGAACGCCTCCGTTTGATCGAGGATATCGGGCACAACCTCAGGGTCAAGCTCAAGGACGATGTCGGCGGAATCATGTCGGCCGAAACGATGCTCCCCAATATCGACCGGTCCGGTCCCGGGCTGAAAAGCGCTCGCCGCCTTTCCTATGAATTGGCCGCCAACTCCTTGATCGAAAAAAGCAGGCCCCTGTTGAAAGATTACATCGTCGTTGAAGGCAATCCGTCCCTCCGTTCCGACGATCCGAACTACCGCGATACGGTTGCCCAGCTCGGTATCGGCGACGCGGACGCCTCCAAACTGGTTTTTGCCGGCATCCGCGATCTTAAAGGGATTCGCAATTTTCCCGAATGGGAAACCCCGATCGGGATTTCCCGGGAGGAGATGAAGGTTTTCCGCGGGAAAGCGGCTCAATGGGAAAAAGAGCACGGACACGATCTCTGGCGCGTCAGCATGAGGGTCTGGTCGCTCAAAAAAGACATCGATTACGCGCACTTCATCGACGATGTCAAGAAAGTCGTCGATGAAGTGGTCCACCAAAAAATCGCGGAAAAATTTCCCGCGGGCGGAGACGTCGACGGAACCGGCGCGATTGAAGCGATCTACACGGGAATGGTCCCGGTCGTCTACAAAACCCAGCATGAATTGCTCGCCGGGCTCCGTGACAGCTTCATCACGTCGTTCCTCATGATCGGCATCACCATGGCCTTCATCCTTAAAAGTCCGCTCGCGGGCTTTTGCGCGATGATCCCGAACGTCTTTCCCGTGGTGATCGTGTTCGGTTTCATGGGTCGGTTCGGCATTTTGGTCGACGTCGGGACGATGATGACCGCGAGCGTCGCCCTGGGAATCTCGGTGGACGACACGATTCACTTTTTAACGTGGTTCCGCGACGGAGTCGACAAGGGGATGACGCAAAAGCAGGCCACCCTGTTCGCCTATTCGAGGTGTGCGACGTCCATGTTCCAAACGACGCTGATCGGCGGGCTCGGCCTCTCGGCATTCGCGTTGAGCACGTTTACGCCGACCCAGATGTTCGGAGTCATGATGCTCGCGATCCTGACCGCGGCGTTTTTGGGCGACATCGTCTTCCTCGCGGCCCTGTTGAACACGCCTATCGGGTACGCCTTCCGCCCGAAAAAGAAGAAAAATCTTCCGGACGACCAAGATTGTTCCGGCATGGAATCCTCCCGTTCGAAACCCGAGTCCGAAGAGCAATCGGCGGATACGGACGACATTCCGGGGGAGCGTCAACAGGATGGCCCGCGCCCCCATCAGGGAACGTTACGAAAAAAAGAACGACGCGCGACCGTTTCCGGAAACGGGTAATCCCGCGGACCCTTTGGGTAAAAAACGGAGTTGACCGGGCGGCGTGGACGGAGGAACCGGGTCATTTTGTTTGCGGATACGGTTCGAGGGATTTGATCGGTGCTTTCCCGATGATTTGCGGGAGCCGTTTTTGTTTTTTGTACTCGCCGTCGCGCCGGATTTCGACCTTGCGGAACCGTTCTTTCGGCAGGAGCATCGTACTGATTCGAAGCCCGAATTTATCGCCGACTTTGACCGCTTCGCCGTTTCCGATAATCGTCCGGTCGATCTCCAACTCGATCGGGTCGTCGCAGGATTTGTCGAACTGGATGACGGAACCGATTCCCAATTCGAGGATCGACTTGATCGGTTTTCGCGCGCGGGCGAGAACGGCCGCGACCGGAACGCGTACTTTGAGCAGGCTGTGGGAAAATCCGGGCAAGTCCTCGGCGGTCGGCGGTTTGGAATTGGGATCCGCATCCGCGAAGTCGTCGCCATCGTACCCGTATTCACCGAGGTCGCCGCCGAAAGCAGCCCCTTGACCGATGAAACTGGGAACGGGAACGGCCGGCAGGGCAAAGCCCGGGATATCGACATTTTCCGGCTGTTCCGGGACTTTGAGAACTTCATGAGGTTCCAGGATCGGCCAAATCATGTAGGCCGCGTGTTCTTTTCCCTCTTGTTCGATCAATATCTCGACATAACCGGCCGACTCGTTGATTTTGCCGTAATCGATGACGTTTTGACCGAGATTGTCGACCATTCCGGCGAGATTTTCATCGGCGAAAAAATCCTCCGGAAGGAGATTGAGGCCCCATTCCTGCGCGAAGGTCGCCAGTTTGCTTTTCCCCGTCGCATCCGGCTCTTTACACCAATCGGGCACTAAACCCGTCGCACTGGGGATGAGGATCACCACACCCTGCGATTCGATGACCATAATCAGGGCGAGACCCGGTTTCCAAAATTCCGGCGGAAACGTCGCCGCGTCGAACGGTCCCGAATTACCCGACTTGAGCGAAACGGTCGAATCGAACGTGCGCGCAAACGCGCCCGCCGCCTCCGATGCCCCGGCATCGACGGACGCCACAAAATCCGCGACGGATTGCGCATTCAACTCGGCCATGACCGTACCATTTTTTGATTTATACTGGAAACGCGGTGAAATTGGTTGTTTGGTGAAGACCGCTTGTCGCACTCACTCGCCGTTGGTCCACGTGCGACCGCCGTGTACTCGCGGCCGGAAGCCTACCGGCCGTCCACCACAGCCCCCGGCTTGCATTTCGGACATTTGCCGCCCGTTAGTAGTATATCGTCTATTTTACCGGTTTATCGACAAGAATCCATTTCCTGGCAGGAGGAACCGAAAACAGGTAACCCGAGGTGACCTGTAAAACCGGATTATTTGGTATATACCGGAAACACGATCAGAACGAACATTTGGTCAAGTCTGCCTGCCGCACGCACTCGCCCCTACTTTTGGGAAAACACAAAAATTCTTGTGTAAAAATACGCAAAGAAAGAACTATGAGAAAGGTCGGCAATTCCGATTTCGTAAAAATTTCCGTTTGTTCCGATTATTCGGAAGAAAAAATCAATGAAAATTGCTCTTTACCCGATGAGAGAAATAGAGCACAATACGCCCTATCGGCGGAGTTTCCCGATTCGGATACTTTTCCTGTTCGGTTGTCGCTTCGCCGTCGCCTATATCAACAACACTATGGAATGGAATCCCCGGTATCGCCTTTTGACAAGAAACGTGTCCGTACACGTGTCAACACACGGCGATATCACGTACCCTTCAAGCTAAGGAGAGTTTTACAGTGAAACAGGTTTTTTGCGCCGCCGTCCTCGTGTCCGTCTTTTCCATTGCCGCATACGGCCAACAACCGGCTGCGGGAACCGCTTCCCAAGCTCCCCCGCCGTATCGTGTCGCCGTTCTCGATCTGGCCCAACTGGTCAGGAATCACCCCCAATTCAAGGGGAAGATGGATACCTTGCAGAAAGAATTGACCGAAACCGACGCCCGTTTTCAGGAGCAGCAGAAAGCGATCCGCGCCGAAGCGCAGCAGCTTGAAGCGCTTTCCGGAACCACGATCAAACCGGGCAGCGACGAACACACGAAACGCGCCGACGCCCTCCAGGCGAAAATGGTCGCGCTCGACGTGGAAGCGAAAAAGGCCCAGCGGAACATCGCCCTGAAAAATTCGCAGATCATGTACGATACCTTCATGGATATCCGCCGCGAGATCGAAGCGTTCGCCGTCCCTTACGGTATCGCCCAAGTGACGGATTACCGTCAAATGGAAGTCACCCCGACCGATCCTCAATCGGTTGCCGAGGAAATGGAACAACGGGTCATCTGGTACAACAAGACCATCGATGTCACGGAACACGTCCTCCAGGCGCTTTGCAAAACGCATAACGCTCCCTATCTCACGCCGGAACAGCGGGCCGCCGCTCCGACCGCTCCC
>DOMV01000406.1 GCA_003509805.1 Planctomycetaceae bacterium | reverse complement strand
GGGTCGTGCCGCGCGACCGACCGGCACCGAAGTCGTCGGTGCGGCTGTCGGCGTGGTCGTCCGGCTGTTCGTTAGGTTGGTCGTTTTCCGGCGCACCGGGGGTTCCCAGGTCGTCGCGTCGCCGAAACGCGTAACTGCACACATTGACGATCGCTTCATCGGCGACCAAGGAAAGCCGCATCATGAACGACTCGGGGGCGCCCAGCGTTCGTGCAGCTTTCCGCAAAAAATCCAGCATTTCGGTAATCCGTTCCCGTTGCGCGGGGAACGTTCTCGCGATCGATTCGCCCGGTTCGATTCGACTGTTCATCGCGGCTGGCATCCTCGACACGTTGACGGGTTCGCTTATTTGATGAAATCTTCCCTGAGCGTCGCGAGCGCCGAGCAGACCGGTTTGGGAGCGCGGTCGACATCGAACAGGCCCGACCGGGACGGTGCCGGCGACGCAAACGATTTCGTGTCGTCGGGACCGGTCACGGCATCCTGGAGCGAATTCCACAGGATTCCCTGGACGCTTCGTTTGGAAAGGAGCATGCGGACCAGCGACTGCACCCACAGCCGTTGGGATTCGACGTTCCATTCCGCGCACACATCCGGGGCATCGCCTGAAAAAACGACATCCCATTCGACGGAACTCGGTATCGAAAGCGAAACGAAAACCTTTTTCCCGAGAAAACTCCAATGATCGACCAGGGAGCCGAGCGACATCGGATCGCGCGGATACGTGCTGTGGCAATCGAAACCGTAATTCAATTCGAGCAGGAAGGCGTCGATTTCGGGACAGCTCATCAGGGCTTCGGCGATATTGACGAGTCCGAATTGCGGTTCGTCGGCGAGGCCGAATTCCCCCCAAGGCTGGTCGATGCCGACCATGATCGTTTTTTCCGGGGAATGTTTGCGCAGCAGGACCGCGGCGTTGCGGATCATCGAAAAGCCGCGAAAAATCGGGATGCCCGGCAGGGAATGCGAGTTGAACCGGCTCGCGAGAATCCAACCGTCCACGATATAATCGAAACGTTCGACAAAGGCTTCGATGAACCGGGCGGCGGCGTTTTCGAAAAAGTCCTCTTCGTTCAACCGGGCGACCACCCAGTCCGGCAGGGCGTGCGTGGTGAACTCCAAAAACGGGCCGGCGAGCAGTTTGAATTGAAAACGGGAGGGAACGTTCATCCGTTCTTCGACGAGATCCCAGCGGTAGATGCCCGGCTCCGGTTCCAGTTCGCTCCAGCACGGCGTCGGGGCGACGGCGTGGAAAATGCGGGTGAGCGTTTCGGAAAAAAGCCCGAACTCGAAGAGCGAATCCGGGGCGGTGTGCGAGGTCATTCCGATGCCGAGCAGGATCGGAATCCGGTCGTTGTTGCGTCGGCGCCAGGCGAGCGACTGGTCGGTGAACTCGTCGCAGATGTCGAGCACGAGCAAATCGAGCGCATGGAGCGCATCCATCGCCTCCCGATCCACGCCGGGCGCGAATTCATCCTGCGTCGCAAGGGTCGCGAAGCGGGAAACCGCCTGCCGCAGTTTCATCCGCAACGTTTCGCTCGGTCGAAAACCGAACATTTGCCATTCGTACATCTTGCGAGCAATGCGGCCGAGTTCGCCACGGCCGAGTTCCTTGACCAGGTGGTACGGGAGAGGTCGCGGCAAAAGCGTTTCGGTCGATTCGAGGATCATGCCCAGCCGCGGATGTTTCCAAGGCACATGGACCGTTCCGCTGCCGATTCCTTCCGCCGAAACCGTGAGAATCCCGTTTTCCATGAAAACCCGGCTCGGCTTGGGGACCCGTCCCCAAGAGGCGAAAAACGATCGACCGAGCAACGACTCGGAAACCATGTCTTTCGGATATCGGAATTTCAGTTCAGGCATCGGTACGGTGAGCGGTGTCCATTTTTTTGATCGATGCGAGCCGGGACTGCAACAGCGTGAAACGAGCGTGAAACGACCGGATCCGAACCGGAATGCCGGGTACGAACCGCACGGGTAATTGGCGGTAGTCCGCATCGGGCCTCCGGGCATCGCAGGCGCCGTTCCTCCGTGTGGTCACTGCGCCGCTTTCCCGTTCCCGGCTTTCCCATGCTGCGACCCGCAAATCAAGTTCCGCAAGCCAGTATATACCGAAGCCGGTTGAGTTTTCCGGTCAAACCGCCTGTTTATACCGTAAACGGCATGATAATCCGCCCGCGCACTATCGCCTGCCGCTCGAACGATCCGCGTAAATGCTTGCATTAACAAAAAGTTGGGAGCGAGTGAGTGCGGCAGGCAGACTTGACCGAATGTCCGTTTTCACCGCGTTTCCAGTTTACCTTCGGAAAACAGGCTCCCGAATCGTCGGCTTCGGGAAATTTCAACGGCTTCCAGTATACTCCTTCCCGGCGGGAAAAACAACCGCGGGAAAAACAATCGATCGACTCGTTTCGTTTCAGCCTCCGTTCGATTCGGACCGGACGGCGAGAATACCTAGGCGGATCAATTTTTCCCGGCATTCATCACGTTCCCGGCAACGCTCCAACGTCCTCCAGCTCTCATCCTGCGCTTCGAGGAATTGTTCTTCGTCGGCCGGAATACGGCCGGACCGGGCGAGGCGGGAAAGCACATCCTGTTCCAGCCGGGAAAGCCGCATCGATTTCAATTGGTAATCGAGAAAGGCTTCCCAGACAAGCGGGAAAATCGGGCGGACGATTTCCTGCCCGATCGTCGTCGCATAACGGACGATTTCAAACTGGGCGTTCGGCTCCATCCGCAGTGCCAGGAAACGCAGCAGGTTGTGCAGATCGACTTTCCAATACGCCTCGGTATAGGTCGAGAGGGGCAGGTCCTTACGCGCCTGCTCACGGGCGACCCCTGAACCGATCCGTTCCTCGTAAAGCGACCGGGCCTGTTCATGGAACGCCTTTTCCCGTTCCGTCAGCCGGGAGCCGCATTCCGTCCCGATCATTCCCTCGCTTCCCTGGCGATTCGCCGTCGCCTGGCGGCGCCAGGCATCGCTTTCGGTCGCATATACGGCGTCGATGGCGAGGGAATAACGGGTGCTGTATTCGTTGACCGAGGCGGTTCGATGCCGGATCCATTGGCGCCAGGTGTCCATCGGGACCCGGACGAGCAGTTTCACTTCGGCCATTTCAAAGGGCGTCGTATGCCGATGCCGCATCAGGTAGCGCAACAGCGTCCGGTCGTCGGAAGTCTTGCGGGTCCCTTCTCCGTAACTGACCCGGGCTGCCTGGACGACGGCCGTATCGCTGCCCATGACATCGACAAGGCAGACGAAACCGTGGTCCAACACGGGAAATTTTTTCCATTTCAGCGTCTCCAACAACGTATTATCCTGCATTGGAAGGCTCCGGCGGTGAATTGACTTGTTCCGTTGCCGCGATCGCGGACGTGAGCGTATTACGGAGCAGCATGGTGATCGTGAGCGGGCCGACGCCGCCGGGGACGGGCGTGATCGCTCCGGCCGTCTCTTTGACCGACTCGAAATCGACGTCGCCGCACAGCGTGCCGTCCTCCAACCGGTTGATGCCGACGTCGATCACGATCGCGCCCGGTTTGATCATGTCCGCCGTGAGAAATTTCGGCCGGCCGATCGCGACCACGACAACGTCGCCGAGCCGGGTGATTTCAGGCAGGTTTTTCGTTCGGCTGTGCGCAATCGTGACCGTCGCGTCCGCCCCTCTCGCTTTTTGAACGAGGATGAGTCCCATCGGTTTGCCGACGATATCGCTGCGGCCGACGACGACGACGTGTTTTCCGGCCGTATCGATGTTCGAGCGGATCAGCAATTCCCGTATTCCCGCCGGCGTACAAGGCAGATACCGGGGCCGGCCCTGGGAAAGGAGGCCCACGTTTTCCGGGTGGAACGCGTCCACATCCTTGTGCGGATCGATGGCGTCGAGAATTCGTTTTTCATCGCAGCCGTCCGGCAACGGGAGCTGAACAAGGATGCCGTGAACGCCGGAATCGACGTTCAATTCCCGGACGAGATGCAGCAACGCGTCCGTCGTCGTGCTCGCGGGAAGCCGAACCAGACGGCTTTCCATCCCGGCTTTTTCACAGGCTTTTTCCTTGTTGCGGACGTAGATCCGGCTCGCGGGGTCCTCACCGACCAGTACGGCGACCAGGCAGGGGCGGATACTGCTCCGGGCGACGAACGCCGCCGTTTCTTCCGCGATTTCCGCACGCATCCGATCCGCAAGACCTTTACCGTCCAAAATCGTCGTCATACCATGCTCCCTGTTTCACCCGTCCGCCCACTTTCGAGAAATGTCAATCGTTCCAATATAACCCTTTTTCGCCGTCCCTGCAACGCGCCCTGCGCAGGCATTTCACGGCGGCGCGTCAACGTTTTGTCGGCGACCACCGTGTACCCGCGGCCGGAAGCCGACCGTCCGCCTCGACCCCGGCTTTCATTACTTACGGGCGATTTTACGGAGAGGGGTCGGTTGACCGGCGCGGCGGCGCCCATTCTAATGGACGTTGTGATGCCGGTGTCCGTTTACCGGCAGGCCGGGACATACACCATAAACGGCAAGATATACTGAAG
>DOMV01000407.1 GCA_003509805.1 Planctomycetaceae bacterium | reverse complement strand
GTGGAGGGACTTGAACCCACAACCTGCGGTTTACAAAACCGCTGCTCTGCCGATTGAGCTACACTAGCGGTCGCACACTGCCGGTCGCAAGGGCTTGTCATCCCTCCCTTGCCGCCATGAGTCGTGGATAGACCTTCAGACGACGAAATTGCTGATTATACTGGAAACGCGATGAAAACGGATATTTGGTCAAATCTGCCTGCCGCACTCACTCGCTCCCAACTTTTGTTGACATAAGCATTTACGCTGGTCGTTCGCGCGGCAGGCGATTGTGCGCGGGAGGATTGTCATGCCGTTTACAGTATAAGATGATCTAGGATAGCGAAATTTCCGTCGTCTACAAGGGGACCCGGCGAAAAAAACACGCTCTCATCCGCTCTTTCGTCGGGGAGGCAAGAGTGCCTGATTGACCTTGTTTTTCCATCTTTCCACGAGACGACGTTCCTTATTGGGCAATGAACCGGGTTCCTCCCCAGCCGTGCGAGGTCGGCGGAGGGACGTCGTACGGCAACGGCTGGTTCATAAGGGACTCGGCGTATTCCCTTGTCGTAAAGTGTTTTTGAGTTCCCGGCGGGAGAAGCGTGTCTTTCGGCCAGGCATCCCCTTTGTTCGAGGCATAAACCGGAGCCGGTTCGCTTCGCGTCAACGTCTTTTCCACCGGGACGGTTTTGATCGGGCCTGTTTTGATCGGGGGGCTTGGGTTGTCCGCAAACAGGGAGCCGATTTGCGGATCTTCCGGAATCAGGGGGGGCAATTCGCAGCCGATCCTGTTTGTCGGAGGTGACGTCGGCAACGGTAAATTCTCGGTTTCAGACGGGTTTATTCTGAAATCCGGCAGAGGTGCGACGTCGTTATCTTGTTTTAACGGAATCGGTTCCGCATTTTTCATTGACGGAGACGGCATGTTGTCCCAGGGCAACGGCAAAGGCTCAGCACACGGCGACCCTTCATGCGGCGCTGTTGTGTCGGATGGAGAAGAGGCGATGGGGGAAGGAAGGAAAGCCGATGGTTCTTCAGACCCGATTTTCGGTTCTTTCGGCGTGTCCGCGTCGATTTTATTTCTGCCGTTGGATTTGGTTGACGGAGCCTTTTCGGCGGAATGCGGCACAGGTTCCGGCTGGCTTTGCTTCTCTGGAACCGATTTTCTATCAGCCGGTCGTTCATCGACGGGTTTTTTCGTTGTCGCTTTTTCCGTCGCCGTTGTTTCCTTTGCCGTTGTTTCGCCCGGCGGTGCTGTTTCCGGCTTTTCTGCCGGATTTTCCTGAAGAAATCTGTTCGGAATCGGCAGGTTTTCGCGGCGTGTCGCTCCCTGATAACGTGGAGAAATGGTGACCGAATCGTTTTGCGCGGTTGGAGGAGGCGTCGTTAAAACGTGAGGTTTTGGAGAAATGGCGTACTTGGGGTATTTGGCGGCGGATTCTTTTTCCGTCTTTGCCCATTTTTTTTCCTGTCCAAGCATTTCCCAAAAACCGGGATACCGCACGACGTTGGTTGTCAGGCAGACGCCCAAGAAAAGGAACGACAGCAAAGCGCCCGTGTACTTTGGCATGATTTTGCTCCTTTCCCGTGGGACAGAGTTGTGTTTTGAGGGGAGGGTGGAACGAACGGACAAGGCAACCGGTTTCGGCAAAAAAAAAGTATCACCGGAAAGATACACGCTGGTTGGCGCATGTCAAGAAAATGCGGCGGAAATCTTGGCCATGTACGGCGTGTCGGTCGGCGAAGAGGAGCGATTTTCCGATTAATGAAACAGGGACAGGCAGGCTGCCGAACCGGCGCCGACTCGGTTTTCGAGTATCCGACAATCCGCCTCCGTCCCTTATTCGCTACGATGTACAACGGGTAATGTCGAGATGCGAAAAAATGGAAAAGAAAATTGAATTTCTCCATCCGTTTGTCCGATAGAGCCTCTACGTGTTTTTAGCTTTTCCCGCTCGTCTTCGGAGGCGAACTTTTTTGATGCCGGATCCGTAAAAAGCGTCGGTTGCGCGTTGGACTTGTTCGTTGAACCGGCGCATTGAAGATGCCCGTTGCGGCGAAGAAAACGACCATTTCAGGATTGGTCGGCCGGTGGGTTTTCGACGGTTTTTCGACTTGGATGACCGGCTTCGAAAGAGGTGTGTCGTCGTGTGGATGTTCCCTGGCATGCCGGGTCGCTTTCCGACGCGCCGCATGGTCGCCCGCAGAGTAAGCGGCCGTCCGGGGGCGGTGTTGTTTCCGGTGGGCCGGCTCCCGAAAAGTCGGCTTCGGGAAATGTCAACGGTTTTCGGTACGTGAAATGTTCGTACGTGTCATGTCCGAAATGGGGATGCGTTCGGCAGGCAACGGGAAAATCGCCGTGAACAAGGATGCTCGGCAAGTGATCCCATCAAGGAGGAAATTCAGCAGATGCCTATAACACAACAGTTGGCGCCCGAGAATGTTGCGCAAATTTGGGAAGAGTTCATCCTGGATCGTACCGACCAAATACTGCGCAACACGCTCATCGAGCATTACATGCCGTTGGTCAAATATCACGGTGACCGCGTCTGGTCTCGGCTTCCCGACGAAGTGGAACTCGACGATCTGGTATCCGCGGGCGTTTTCGGTCTCATGGACGCGATCGACGCATACGACCTTTCACGCGGCGTCAAATTCGAGACCTACTGTGTCCCGCGAATCCGTGGGGCGATGCTCGACGAGCTGCGGAACATGGACTGGGTTCCGCGTCTGGTTCGTTCCCGGGCGAAACGGCTCATGGAAAAGAGCAAGGAACTCGCCGACCGGCTCGGGCGGCCGCCCACGCACGACGAATTGGCCGAACACATGGCCCTCAGTCCCGCGGAACTCGACCGGATGATGTTCGACGCGAACGCCGTCAACCTGGTCAGCCTGAACAAAAAATGGTTCGAAACGGACGGTTCCAAGGATATCAGCGAGATCGATCTCGTCGAGGACCAGAAAGGCGAGGATCCGACCGGCCGGATTCAAAAAGCCGACGTGATGCGGCTCGTAACCAAGGGGCTTAACCGGAACGAACGCCTGATCATCATCCTTTATTATTACGAAGAGATGACCATGAAGGAGGTCGGCATGACCCTCGACCTGAGCGAAAGCCGGGTCAGCCAAATGCACAGCAGCATTCTCGAACGCCTTCAATCGCAACTCGGCGAACGACGCCCGGAATTTGCGTGACATCTGTCGGCCGCTGTGAAAAACCGGAACCGGGAGGGCGTTTTAGACCGAAGCCGGTCGAGCCGTCGGTATACTGAAGGCTGTTGAAATTTCCCGAAGTGGTCGGTTTCGGGAAATCGTAATGGTTCCCGGTATCCCGGTTGTTTCGTGCGTCGGGGACTGGTGGCGGGGCCGGCATAGGGGGCTGATTGCTCGCGTGTCCGGATTCCGTTAGAATAACGGGCGGTTATTCTTTCCGAAGTGTCCACACCCCTGCGAGCAAATGCCATGAGCAATTCCTCTCCCCGCGCCAAACTGATGTACCCCGGCAACGAGCCTTCCCGTACAAAAATCGTCGCAACCGTCGGACCGTCCAGCGACAGTGAAGAAATGCTGGCGGATCTGGTCCGTGCCGGCGTCGACGTTTTCCGCCTCAACATGGCCCACGGCACAACCGATGTAAGCCAGGCACGTCTTGAGCGTATCCGCAAAGTCAGCGGGGAACTCGAAATTCCGATCGGCATTCTCGCCGACCTCGCGGGCCCGAAGATGCGGCTCGGGGCGATTCCCGGGGACAGTTATGACTGTGACCCGGCGACTCCGATCCGTTTCGTTCACGGTGAGACGACGACGGAACCGAACGCGTTCACGACCACGTACGATCCTTTGATCGACGACGTCCACCCGGGCGACAAGATCATGCTGGCCGACGGGACGGTCGTATGCGAGGTCGTTTCGAAAACGGAAAACGCGGTGTTGTGCAACGTCATCCAGGGCGGAACGGTTCGCAGCCGCCAGGGGGTCAATCTGCCCGGCTCGAAATTGAGCATCAAGACGCTTCAGCCCGCCGATATCGAAAACGCCAAATGGGCCGTCGCTGCGGGGGTCGATTTTCTCGGCCTGAGTTTTGTCCGTTCTCCCGACGACATTCGCGAACTGCGGGAGATTCTCCAGGAAGCCGCGTGGCCCGACAAGCCGGTTCCGCATATCATCGCGAAAATCGAAAAGCCGGAGGCGGTCGCCAATCTCGATCATATCGTCGCCGCCGCCGATGCGATCATGGTGGCCCGGGGCGATTTGGGCGTCGAAACGGATATTGCGAAAATCGCCGTCGTCCAGAAGCAGATCATCAGCGCCTGCCGACGTAAAAACAAGCCGGTCATCGTCGCGACACAGATGCTCGAAAGCATGCATACCGAATCGATGCCGACCCGGGCGGAGGCGACCGATGTCGCCAATGCGATTCTCGACGGAACCGACGCGTGTATGCTTTCCGGGGAAACGGCCGTCGGGGAACACCCGGTGCTCGCGGTCGAGATGATGCATCGGATCGCCATCGAAACGGAACGGCTCGTTTATGCAAGACTCCTCGAAGATGCCGGCCACCGGTACCTGAAGTTGGCCCGGAACGGCCGAAAAAAGGCGTCTCTCCCGGAATCGGCCGCGGAAGCCGCGGTTTACCTTTCCGATGTGAGCGGCGCCAAAGCGGTCTTTGCCGTGACGGAATCGGGCAAAACGATTTTGTTGCTCTCGAAAATCAGGCACGCGGCGATGACCATCGGGTGTTCGACGAACGAGGTCGCCCTTCGCAGGATGTGTTTGTATTGGGGAGTCATTCCGACCCGGCTCAACGCGAGCACGCCGCGCTCCATGCTCGAAGAAGTGCTCCAGCGAGGCCGGAACGACGGTTTTTTCAAGAAGGGGGAGCGGATCGTGCTTCTCTCCGACCCGAGCAACGGTACCGAAAACAGGCGTTTGTTTTACGTGCACGAGATTTGATCGTTGGATCCGCGGGTTTTCGATTGATTGCCGTTTTTCACCGGTTATACTGAAGGCAGTTGACATTTCCCGAAGCCGGTC
>DOMV01000329.1:4691-28103 GCA_003509805.1 Planctomycetaceae bacterium | reverse complement strand
TTGAAATTGCCCGAAGCCGACGATTCGGGAGCCTGCCCATCGGAAGTAACACTGTCCGGAGAGCAAACAGGCGGTCGAACGGGCTGTGTTTATCAACGACTCAATCGGCTTCGGTATAAAATCGTTTGGAAAAAACGAATCCCCCTCCTTCGTGATATCGGACCGATACGGTGGCCGGCTTCATCGATTTCCGTCAATTACGCCGTCCCGATTGCTTGAAAAAGGGGAAAATCGTCAAAAAAAGTTCATTATCTGGAAACAGGCCAGGCTTGTTATCTTCACTACGTTGCAAAAAAGGAAAAGGTGCGCCCGCCGGCGGACCATACCGTAAACGGCAAGATAATCCTCCCGCGCACAATCGCCTGCCGCTCGAACGATCCGCGTAAATAATTGTATTAACAAAAGTTGCAAGCGAATGGGTGCGGCAGGCAGACTTGACCAAATGTCCGTTTTCATCGCGTTTCCAGTATATCCGGATCGTCAAATCGTCAGTACGGCTGCGTGCCTCCGAACCACAACTTGTTGATTCGCCGCACCGTTTCGGCTTGACCGGCGCCGCCCCGGGCGGTAAGCATTTGCCAAATGTGCATCCGGCAACAAAACCGGATGAAATCCTCCTGGTTGCTCAAAACCGACTGCCAACTTACGACGCGGCGGTCGTCACGATGGGTAAAGTCCCAATCCTGCAACGCTTGGGTAAACTCGACATCATTGCCGTCGAACATGGCGACCCATCGCATCACGGGCCCGTTGTTGGAGACTTTCCCAACGGGTTTTTCTTCGCTCGGCCCATCGGGAATAAACCCGCGCGGATCGGGCCAATCGGCCGGAAGCCCGGGAAAACGATCCGGTTCGCCGACGACAAGCGAGTCCTGTCCTGGAATCGACATCCCCGGCATCATCGGGTACATGGCCGGAAGCGGCGGAACGACACCGTAAATCCGGCCGTAATGGGCCATTTCTTCCGGCGTCAGTCCTGCCGGAGGCGGGTAGCCGGGATATTGCCCCGCATAAGGTGTTTGGGGCGACATGCTTTTCAGGATTTCTTCGTGCGGATTGCGATCCGACCACTCGGTTTGGTCAGGCCCAAAGTAAAATCGCGGAAGCGGCGGCTCCGTCGGCGGATAGGGAAGCGCTCCTTCCACCATGTCTTGGGGAACCTGGGGGGCATCGGGGACATTGGAAATTCCGCTGCGCATCAGCATCAAATGACTATGCACCTGTTGTCGCAATTCCGCCGTTTCCGCGGGATCCATCGCACCGGATTCTTCCGCGTCAACCTCTTGCAACACGCTGGCTTGCTGAATTCCATTGGGCGTTTGAACCGTTTTCCGGATCAATTTCAGTTTTTTCGGTTTTTCTTTTTCCAAACGGAGCCGCTCTTTTTCGTCCGTCGCCATATCCGGGTCCTCGGGCGTTTGCGTTTTCAACTGCTCACGCGCCAACTCGTGTTCGGCAAGAAAAACGAGCTTGGGTGGTATCTGTTCCTCCTCTTTCGAGCCCCAAGGCAGCGCATAACCGGCCGGTACATAATGCAGATAGCGGTTGACGGCGTACCACTTGGTTTCGAGTCTCATTTTGGGAGGATAGAAACCGTCGTAATCGTGAATATCCCCGATTACCACCGCCTCGACGCCGAGAATCCTGCCCAATTTGCGGACGTTTTCCACATTACTGAGATCTTCGAAGCCTGTAAGACCGCTGCTGAGCATCGCTTCCTCAACGGAACGTTGCGGCATGACGTGGAAGCCGGGAATTTTGGATAGTTCATTTGCATACGACCGGGCCACCGAACGGCCGTCGGGCTGGTTGCCCTCGGTACGGTTAAAGAAAGGAACCACGGCTACTTCCGTCAATTGCGGAAACGGGTTGTTCAATACCGGTTTGACCCGGCTCACCGGCAATATCTCGCAACCGGTCCCCGTTAAAAGTACCGTCAGCAGGAAAAAGAGTGCCAATTTGATTGAAGTGGGGAATGACATGCGATTTTTCATTGTAAAGAACGGTCAAACCGTCGCTACAATCAGAATTATCGTCAAAATTCGCCATTCTTCTCCAGTTTATTTTGAGGCGGTTTTCGATATTTCATCTACATACCGCAAAAGAGGGAGGTCTGCGGACTTTGGGCGTCCTGTGACATGCCGGGGAGAACAACGAGCCGGGGATTGGGTCCCCGATTGGGTCCCCGGTCAATCCTCTTTGAGCAGATATTTGCTCGTGATGGTGATGCCGCTGACAATCGCGCCGATGATGCCGACCATTCCCTGATCGGTTCCGCAAACGAACAGGTTTTCGAGATGCGTCTGCCCGGTATATCGCTTCTCGGGAGCCCCGTAGATCGCCCCTTTGGCTTTTCCTGTAAACCGATGCACGGTAAGCGGGGTAAACATGTCGCTATCGACGACGGAATCGCGGAAATCCGGAATGAAACGGACCGCCGATTCGAGCGTCCGGTCATACCACAGTTGCTTTTCGCGGCGATATTCCTCTTCGCTCAGGGTCGCCCATGCGTCGTAATTGGCGAGCGCGGTAATGCGGATCATGCCCTCGCCGAGCGGCTCGTCATAATCGAAGTTGTTGGGCGAACAAATCACCCCGCTCCGCAGGTCGACCGGGTCACTTGGCCGGGAATACTCGAATCGTTGCGAATCGTTGAAGAAAACGATGGTGCGTCCGTGGCCGAGTTGCTTCGGCTCTTTATCGAGCACGCTGATTGTTTCGACGAAACCGAGCCGCCCGTATTCCCTTTCACTCGGCTGGTGGTGGATATCGCTGCAAAGCCGCATCGTTTCGTACCAGCCCGCAGAGGAAAGGACGAATTTCGTTTCAATTTCACTGCCGTCGGAGAGAAGCAGTTTCCCGACTTTGCCGTCCCGGGCGACGATCTCTTCCACGCCGGCCCGCATCCGCAATTCGCCGCCGAGCGCCTTGAATTTCCGGAGGAGCTGTTTCAATATCAAACGCACCCCGGCGAACGGCCGCGAAAATCCCTCCAGGAAAATACTGCGGAACATGATGCAGAATTGCCCGAATTCCATGTCCCGTTCGCGCGCACCGCCGTAGTAAAGCAGGGGACAAAAGATCATCTCGATCAGGAGCGGATCGGTAATGTAAGAGGCGACGAATTCCCGGGCCGAGCCCCCGGTCGCACCGAGGCCGAGTTGATCATAATCGACCAATTGCGAAACCATGGCCTGCAAACGATCGACCTGCCCGGGAAACGCCAACGCGACTTCCGATTCGAACAGGTCGAAATCGTTCGTAAAATGCAACGTCACGCCGGGAAAAGCGACTTCGCTGCCGATCTGGGGAATGAGCGCGAAATCCTCGAACGTGAACCGGAGCATCTTCATGATCCGGGAAAAGGGGCCCCGTTTTGTTCCTTTCGGCGCGTAATTCGTCAGCGCGTGCAGGCCGACGTCGAAATGACGTCCGCCCTGCCGGTAAAACGAATTGAGCCCCCCGATCGTATTATGCCGTTCGAGGATACAGACTCTCTTGTTGTAATGGGCAAGCCTGATCCCGGCTGCGAGGCCGGACATTCCCGCTCCGATAATGACCGTGTCGTACAATGTCGCGTCGTCCGATATCTCCGTTTCCGTCGTTGGTCGACCGCCGATCGATTTCACCGTGAAATACGGACCGGCCGTGCCCGGTACGTCATGCCAAGGATCTCAAAGAGGATGCCAAAATACACAGTTCCCGCGCGAGCCGGGCCGGTTGATTTTCGAATCGCCGGTGAACCGCGTCCAGGATCGTCCGATAAAGCGGGGCGGCCGACTGCAATCCGTCGCGATTTCCGAGTTGTTCGGCAATGGAAAGCAGCAAGGGGATTTTTCCGCCCGGATCGTCGACATGCCGGGCGGCGGAAAACGCCTCGTCAAGCCTGCCCAGTTTTGCACAGGCTTCGGCAAACGAGGCCGCGATGTGATCGTAGATGATGTGGTGGCGGTTGGCATCGAAAATCCGGCGTGCCCGGTCGACCAATCCGCAACGGCAAAGCGCTTGGATCGTCCACACGGCGCAAATGGGATACCTGCGACGATAGCCGGGGCGCACCGACTCATTCAAAGCGAGAACGTCCTCGAAAAGGGAAACCGCCTTTTCCGAATCGCCCGAATAATACATTTGCTCCGCGATTTCCAGGAGCGATTCGACGTGGAACTCCCCGTTGTCGGAATCGACGGGAATCTTGCCGGCGACATCCAGCGCGAGACGGAACCGCCCCGCTTTCGCCAGCATCGCCACAAAGCCGGGGGTATGGAAATAATCCCCGAGATCATGATTTTTCTCAAGCAGCGAGACGGCCTCGGCAACGTTGCCGTTGTCGATCAGGAAGGGAAAAATGCGATCGAAAAACGTTTCATGGCGTTGATAAATTTCTTCGGCGTCAATCGTATTTTCGTCAATCGCAGCCTCGTCGCATTCGCCGTGTTCCGATTCGGCCGATTCGTTTCGAATCAACACAAAAGCGTCCCAGTATTTCCCGCAGGCGTCGAGCAATCGTTCGACATCATGTTCCCGCAAAGCCGTTTCGCAGGCAACAACCAGGCGGTCGTATGGTGAAAGCATCTCCGGGTCCGCAATTGTTTCCGCCGGAATGCCGTCCGATTGTTGTTGACATGCCCGAGAATGTTCCCTGTCACAATCGGGAAATCGTTCGCTCCAGCCGTTCGTTCCCGAC
This sequence comes from Planctomycetaceae bacterium, assembly GCA_003509805.1. Taxonomy (GTDB): domain Bacteria; phylum Planctomycetota; class Planctomycetia; order Pirellulales; family Thermoguttaceae; genus UBA8133. The sequence continues at coordinate 23,419 of DOMV01000329.1, read as the reverse complement.
CGGGCTGCGTCGATTGCCGCATTGCACAGCGATCGTGTTTCCTTCACCTTGATTTTTCGCGCAACCCGTTTTGCTTCGGCGAAAAGCTGCTGGTACGTCGGCAAAAGAACCTCGACGGAAGATGTTGGGATTTCGCGAAGAAGGGACATGGACGCGTTACAGGGGGACCGGGAAGGGACGTATCAAAAACAGGCGGCTCCGGCAAAGTGTGTCGTTTCAGGCAGTGTTGTCGCAGGCAGTGTCGTTTCAGGGAGGCGTTCCGGGAGTCGGCTTCGGAAAAGGTCGGCCACTTTCAGCACAGTATACCCGAAATTTCCGGGCAAGATAAGGGCTACTTCGAACGCGCCGCGTAAGAGATTCCGTCCGCAGGAGAGATTCCGGGAGATTTTCCGGCGATTTTCCCGGGCAATCGAAAGCAACCCGCGTTGCCAAACAGGGTTGAAAAAAGAAGCAACGCGAGTGCAAAAAGGCTGATCCATGCGCCGAACCGCTGTAATCGCGGTATATTACGAAAAATCAACCGCGAATCGTACCCGATATCTTGTTGTTCCGCGGGTTCACGGATTTTCCAGAGACAAACATCGTCGGGAGCGTCCGGCAACTCGCAAAAAACGGCATGCTCCTCGGCATGGTCCGTCTGTAGCGTGTAGGAATGGGGAGCGATCACCCATTCCACCCCGAGCGCGGCAAGGCCCTTTTCAAAATCCTCGATCCTGTTTTCATGGTAGGCTCGGCGTATCGCGTTGATTCGCTCGCAATAGACCCCTGAAATCATGGTTCCTCGGACATCGGCCAACATGACGCGACGTTCCGGCGGAGCAAGCAGCGGGTATTTCGGCCAACAGGTTTGGACATCCCAGCGAATCGCTTCGGCAAGGCGGTCGGGCGAAGAAGTTTTGCCGAACTCCGGAGGCGCCCACCAGGGAAGGCGGTAAACGACCGGAAGCGACGGGCGGCCGGCAAGATCGTGCTGCCGGAATATCTCATCCCGAATCGGCGATGCGACGGCGAACTCCTTGCGGTCGCAGGTGGCGATCATCCAATCGTTGGCGATAAACAGGTCGATACACAAAATGGAAAGCAGGGCTGCGGACGCGTATTTGACGACAAATCCCGATTTCGCGTAACGGGTTTGCGCCTGATAAAGGACGAGAATTCCCAATACGATCAAGACGACGCTCGCGGCATGAACGATACCTTGCGAAAAATGCAGCGAGGCCAACTCCGAATCGCATGGCCCGAAAAGCGGGCAAGGATGGGCCGTTTCGGCGAACATCCCGGGCAGAAATCCCGCGACATCCCGGAGAACAAGGGCTGACAGGAAAAACGCGGCGAGAAAAAACGAGAACACAACAGGGAAACGCCTTTCGTAAAAAAGGCGGTCAAAACCTTGTGCGGCAAGGATTGCAAGGGGAACGGCGGCCAGTGTGGACCATTTCCCCGGATAACGAAACGCGTCGTACTCGGGCAAGCGTGTCAATTGCTCGTAAAACGGGGCGTATTTTCCCAGTGAAAACATCAGGGCGGCAAGGGCGAACCAGCTCAAAAACACCGTTCGATTGTCCTTGGCGGCGGAGAATTTCCAAAAACGCATCGACGAAAACGCGAGCAGAATCGGCAGAATGCCCATGTAAAGCGAGGGCGTCCAGACGTCGGTACTCCAGTAGGAAAACCAACGGCTGTTGATCGGGAATTGCCGCCCGCCGATGTTCGGAAAAAAAAGTTCGAGAAAACGGATCGGCGGAACGCTGAAATGATATAGTATCTGGCGATGGGATTCCGGCAGGAGCGTTCGCTCGCTGAGCCGGTTGAATTCGAAGGAGGGAAGAATTTGTACGGCGGCAAGCATCGTCGCAAACAGAAAAGCCAGCCCGACGAGAAAAACCGGTTGCCCGCCGGAAAAGAAAAAAGCGTGAAAAATGCGGTTGCGTCTTTCGTCGCTCCGGACTTTTGTTTCTCGCCCCCGGAATGCGCCCGCAAACGACAGGGGTAACGCAAGCAAGCCGGCATGGTAGGCCGCCTGGGGGTCGCCGCCGAGAATCATCAGGGTGATGACCGTCGCGGCGCCCGAGAGGTTACGGATGCGGCGAAAGGCGATCAACCGATCGAGTTGCCGGAACGCTTCAGGAAACCAGGCCGCCCCCACCAAAAACGGCGGATTCACGTATTGATAAAGCACGGCGCCTCCAAACGCATAGGCGACGGCTCCGAACAAGGCCGCGTGGCGGGAACAACGGAAATGTCGCCCGAGCCGGTAAAGCGTCACGGCCGCGATGAACAGATGGAAGCCGAGATACAGGGCGTCGGCCTGCGGTTTGTCGGGAACCAGGAGACGCAGCCACTTGACCGGATAGAAAACGGCTGCCGTTCCGCTGGCGGCAAGCGGTTGGCCGAAATTCTCATAAGGATACCATCCGGGAAACGTACCGGCCGCCAGGCATTCGTCGATATAGGCATCGAGCGGATGGTAAAAATGCGCGATATCGCGAAAGGCGAACTGTTCGCCGCCGATGAATACCGCCCGAAAAAAAAACGCGACTCCTGCCAAGGGGATCAGCGACAGAACCAGCGCCGCCCTCGCACGCGCCGGAATGGAAAAAAGACGTTGAACGTTCATTCTGCCGAAGCCGGTTGAGTTTGCCGGTCCATCCGCTCGTTGACCTCCGGAGGGGGTTGTTTCGGACGGTGTTTTTTCCGGACGGTGTTTTTTCCGGGGGGAGCGCTCTCCCAAAAGCCGGCTTCGGGAAATTTCAACGGCCTTCCGTATAACGACTTTCGGCATCATCGAGAAAAATGTCAAGCACTTCAAGCGCATCGAGACTGCGACGAGGTTCTTTCGAGCCGGAAATGGGAAGCGGTTGAACCATTACCGTCTTAATAAGCTCGACGTACTCGAAACATAACTCATGCCGATCATGCCAACTCAACCGGGAAACCAGTTTTTTCCAGCGGATACGAAGCTGTTCCCGCGCCGACTCGTCCCCGAAAAGGGCGCGGGTCGTGAAGGAATCGATCTCTTGCAATTCCTGTCCGGATATGTTCAGGCATCGGCGATTCCGCTTCCACGAATCGGGTGCGGGCATTGTCGGCTCCGCCGCATGTGCGCTTTTCTCCAGAACCACAGGATGTTCCGCTACGGAAAAGGAGGGCGTCGTCTCCGGGATCGTGTCGTTCGCGTGGGCAACGGGATCGGCGAAAAAGCCGTTCGGTTCCGCGAAATAATCGGTGACGGCGATCGGGAGAGAACCGGCAACCAGGCCCGGCGGTACGGACGGCGCGCATTCCCGATTCGCTTCGGCAGTCGATTCGACAAGGGCGTCCGGGAAGGAAAAACGACCGTCGAACAATCGATCCAGACAGGCGTTTCCCAATGCGCCGATCCGGTCGATGTCCGGTTCTTCCCATGAAAACCCGCCGCCTTCGCATTCCGCTTCGTCCCGGTATTCTCGCGAAAAACCCTCGCCCATTCTTTCCCGGCCCACGGTTTCGAAAGGCGGAGACGGCACCCCGGGATCTTTTTCAAGAAAATCCTCGATCAGGCAGGCTTCAAGCACGGGAAAAGCCTTCCGGCGCAAGACCTGACAAACGAAAAGCGGCCAGGGTTCGAGCACGAGTCCGTTTGCGAAACGGTGCGGTGTATCGTCGCGAAGTTGGAAAACCGGCGACGCGTCTTCATTTTTGAATAACGTTTTACATCCGACCAGTTTGACCGGGCATTGGGGGGAAAAATGAAAACCTGTCGAAAACGTCACTTCCAAACGCCAAGGGATCGGCAAAAGCGAAAGGACGCCTTCAATGACTTCCGAAGGGATACGATCGGTAATGAAAAAAGTGCTTACGGCATCGAAGGAGGATTGCAGGAGTCGGGCAAGAAGATCGGCTCCATAGCGGTCGACAAGCTCCTCCAGGAGGTCATGGTCGATCATCGGGCCACCCTCCTCGATTTTGATCGGTTGCATCATTTCCTGCATCGCCTTCGGCCGACGGTTGGGAGGCAACCACGCGTTTCGTTCTTCAAGGAGACGATCTATCCGCAACGGATTGTTCGCGAACTGGAGGAGAATCTCACGGGGGACGGCCATCAAATGGACGTAAAAGGAAGAGGAAAATGAAAACAACGAAAAAACCGTATCCCGCCTTGGAACCGTACGGGCGATGACGAAGCGCCCGCTCGGCAGGGGATGAAAAAAAATGTTGGGCGTGTCGCTGATCGGAGACGCCTGAAAGCTTTCATCCGTAAACCAATCAAGCATTTCCATGCGGTCGAGCGGATGCAGATCGGGAGAGCAAGCCGTAAACTCTGCTTTTCGAGCATGTTGTGTCGTTCGTACCAAAAGAACGGCTTGTTCGATCTGCGGCATGGGCGGCTCCGATTCAGACAAAGGATATGTAAAACCAAGGATATCAGTTATACTGGAAACGCGGTGAAAACGGGCTTTCGGTCAAGTCTGCCTGCCGCGCTCGGCATTCGGGGCGATTTTCTTTAATGAATATTACTCTATTTTCCCGGGAAAAGCAAAAAAAACGGATACCGGGAAGCGTTTTGCCAAATTTGGAGGACGTAATAAGACAGACATGACAACTGGCTGACATGAAAACAATTTTTCGATTACGCAAAATATCCATGACAACCGAGGGATCCGGAACGAACCGTCTTGGTCGTTGGCTTTACAAGTCGTTGGCTTTACAATCGGTGTAAAATTGGGTAAATTCGTTTCGAGCGGTCGTTGTCATCATCTTTGAATCCGTCCTTGGGTGCGGTGGCCGGTGACAACCCAAGCATGATACCGTTTCCGCCCGTCGTGTTCCCAAATCCACCGACCCACCAACCGCCCTTTGGACGGACGGTTTTTTTGGAAAAACGGATAATATACTGAAAGCGGCCAACAGTTCCCGAAGCCGACTTTCAAGGAGCCGACCCACCGAAACGACACCGCCAAGGGTAAACAGGCGGTGCAACCGGAAAACGGGGCCGGCTTCGGTATAAAAGACGCGAGCAAACCGATGCGACTGAAACTGATTGCGTGCGAAATCCTGTATCGGGAAATCTCCTTTCTCGTTTCCCGGTCGGTCAATACGATCGATATCGCTTTTTTGACGAAAGGGTTGCACGATGTCGGCCGTACCCGGATGACAGCCCGGTTGATCGAAGCCGTTGAAGCCGTCGATGAATCCCGGTACGACGCGATCCTGCTCGGCTACGCTTTGTGCAACGGGGGCGTCGTCGGCCTGAAAGCCAAATCGATTCCTATCGTGGTCCCGCGCGCCCACGATTGCATCACGCTGTTTCTCGGTGATCGGGCGAAATATCGCGACTACTTTTTCGCAAATCCCGGAACCTATTTCAAGACGACCGGCTGGATCGAACGGGGCGACGGTCTTGTTCAGTCAGGTCCCGGTTCCGGTAACGACGCGGCGCCCGGTTTTCCCGAAAAAAACCGGACGTACGAGCAATTGGTCGCCCAATACGGCGAAGACAACGCCTGTTATCTTCGGGAACAGCTCGATCGCATGAAACATTATACGAAATTGGCGTTTATCGAAACGGGGATCGAGCCGGACGACCGTTTCGAAAAACATACGGAGGAACTTGCCCGATCAAGCGGTTGGCAATACGAGAAACTGGCCGGCGATCTTTCCCTCTTGCGTCGGCTGATCGACGGCGACTGGGCGGAAGAGGATTTTCTCGTGATCCGCGGCGGCAATGAAATTGGTTTCGACTACGGCGAAGGGATCGTCAAGGCGGTGCCTCCTGCTCCGTCCGTATCCGGAACATGATCAGGTAAAGAGCCGGAACGACCAAGAGCGTCAGGGCGGTCGCAAAAATCAGGCCGAACATGATCGCGGCCGCCATCGAATTGAACAGGGGGTCGCGCAAGAGCGGAATCATCCCGACCACGACCGTCATGGCCGCCACGGTTACGGGCCGCATTCTTTCGACCGAAGCGTTTACAACCGCTTCATACGGAGATTCCCCCTTGGCCAGCTCGACATCGATCTGGCTCATCAGGACGACGCCGTTCCGTACGCTCATCCCGAGCAGGCTCATCGCCCCGACCAACGCCATGAAACCGAACGGCAAGCCGGTCACGAGCAGCCCGACCGTGATTCCGATCAGCAGCAACGGGAACGTCAGCAGGATGATAAACGGCTGCCTGAGCGAATTGAACAGGGAGACGACGATTACGGCCATGAAAACCAGGGCGATCGGCAATTGCCGCAACAGCGTTTTCTCCGCTTCAACCGATTGTTCGCGTTGACCGCCCCATTCCAGGGTATACCCCGCCGGAAGCGGGATCGCCTCGATCTTTTCCCGAAGGGATTCGAAAAGGGCGGTCCATTCGAGGTCGGCTTTCGGATTACACCCGGCCGTGATAGTCGCAAGTCCGTTTCGTCGATGAATTTGCGACGGCTGCCAAACGATTTTGCCGTCGGAAATGACGTGGGCCAACGGAACCGAATGCCTGGCGAAACCCCAGACGGGGATGTTCTCGATATTGCCCATGTCATTCCGCTCCGAAGGCGTTCCCCGAAGCAGGATGGGCAAAAGGTTGTCGTTCTCGTTATAGATCGCCGCCGGGATTCCCAGGGTGGCCCAGCGAAGGGCGATGTTCATATCGCTCCGGCTGATCATCGTCCGCACGCCTTTCATTTGGGAATAAAGCGGCGTCCAGACGGGAATCCGCTCGCGCCAATCGTCGGTCACGTCTTTCGCTTTCGGGTCGGCGCGGAAAATCTCTTTTGCCTGCTCGGCCAATCCGCGGAGCACGTCGTGATCCGGACCGCGGAAACGAACCTCGACGTCGCAGGGAGTCGCCGGACCGAAAGAAAACCGCCGGGCGCGGACCAGACCTTGAGGGAAATGCTCTTTGAAACATTCCTCGATCGGGACAATCAGGTCGTCGACGTCGGACATTTTTTCGACGTTGACGACGATCGTGCCATAACAGGTACAAGGGGCTTCCGGCTCGTAAGGCAAGTAAAATCGCGGCGGCCCCGCACCGACGAAGGTCGATACCTGCGTCACGTTTTCCCGGGCGAGCAGGTGTTGTTCCATGCGGGCCAAATCGGCCGAAACGGCATGGATGGAACTTCCTTCGGAACGCCAGTAATCGATGACGAATTGCGCCCGTTGCGCCGGCGGAAAAAAGGTCTTGTGCACATGGGTGAAGCCGTACGCCGAGGCCGCGAGAATTCCCGACAAGAGCGTAAAAGCGACCGTTTTATGGTGCAAAACCCATTCCAACAGGTGTTTATAGGCCATGAAGACCGGCCCCGAATGCGGGTCGTTTCGTCGTTCTCCCTCGCCGACCGGTCTGACACGAACGAACTGGTAATAGACGACAGGGGTTTGCATCATGGCGACGAACCAGCTCACCATGAGCGAAACGCCGACGACGATGAACAGGTCGCGGCAATACTCCCCGGTCGCGTCCCGCGAGAGATAGACGGGGAAAAAGGCGAGTGCCCCGACGATCGTCGCGCCGAGCAACTGGTGCCCGACGTGTTTTGCTCCCTCGATACATGCCCGTTTCCGTTCCATGCCCCGCTGCATGTTGACGAGAATCATATCGCCGACCACGACGGCGTCGTCGACGAGAATGCCGAGGGCGACGATGAACGAGCCGAGCGACGTTCGCTGGAGGACGACGCCCATCGGATAAAGAATGCACAACGTTGCGAGAATGACGATAAGCAGACTGCCGGTAATCAGGATTCCGCTGCGCCAACCCATGGCGATCATGACGACGATGGTGACGATGATGATCGCTTCACGCAAATTGCTTTCGAAGACGTTGATTGCCCGAACGACATTGTCCGGCTGGTAACAAACCCGGTCGAGATGAAAACCGGCCGGAAAAGTCGCAAGCACTTCCCCGGCCCGTTGATAAACGGACTTTCCCATCGTGATCACATCGCCGCCGCTCACCGGGGCAATTGCGACGGCCACCGCCGCGCGTCCGTTGGACCGCATGATTTCACGCGGCGGGTCGGCATAGGTCCGGGTAATCGTCGCGATATCCCGAAGCCGGATGGGATTGCCGGGTGTCGAGGAAGAAGGGGTCAGCATCGCGGCCACCGAAGAATGAGGTCCGGTGGAAGTCGCGACCACGGAAGACATTCCTTCGGTGAGGGTTCCGAGACTTCCATTCGGGATGATTAAATCGGCGATTTCCTCGATCGAGACGAACGTTCCGCCGGGCGCAAGACGGATGTTTTCATCACCCAGGGTGATTTGACCCGCGTCGGTCTGGAGGTTCTGCCGGGCCAGCGCGAGCAGGACCATTGCCGGATGAATCGACAACTCGGCCATCCTGGAGCGGGAAATGTTGATTTCGACGCATTCCTGCCGAATTCCCCAAAGTTCGACCCGGCCGACCTGATCGACACAGAGCAATTCCCGCTGAAGTTCCTTGGCCCGATCCCGCAGTTCCGCATCGCTGTAACCGTCGCCGGAAAGTGCGAGAATGATACCGAATACGTCGCCGAAATCGTCACGAACCTGCGGAGCAATCGCTTCGACCGGCAGTTCGGTACGCAATTCCCCCATTTTATTGCGAAGTTGCTGCCACGCCTGGCTGAGTTTATCCGGGGGAAAATCGTCCTTCATATCGACATGGATCATCGATAATCCGGGCCGGGAAATGGCGCGCGTCGTTTTGACTCCGGCAACCCGGCGGATGTGGCGACCGACGACCTCGGTGACCCGGGTATCGACCTCTTCCGCGGAAGCTCCCGGATAGAGCGTTACGACGACGACCGTTTTGATCGTGAATTCCGGATCTTCGAGCCGCCCCATGGACAAGTACGACCAAACGCCTCCTAAAACGAGCAGGAAGACGCAAAATCCGACAACGACACGGTTTTCAATGGCAAGTTTCGGGAGCACCTTGATGTGGGGGGGATTCGGAGCGTGAAGCGTGCGCGAGTGCGGTGTCGACGCCCCGCTAGCCCTTGTTTTTCACCGGTTCCGCCGGCCGGTTCGGCCAAACATGCGGTTTTTCTTTCATCAATTTGAGAACTTCTTCGATTCCCCGTTCCAGTTGCGGATCCCGCCCTTCGAGCATCGACTTGGGGTCGTTGTCCACTTCGATGTCCGGTTCGACGCCTGTTCCCTCGATGATCCAATTTCCCACCTCGTCGTTTGTCGCCTGGAGCGGAACGAAAACGACGCCGCCGTCGAGCAATTGACCTCGCGGGGAAATACCGACGACACCGCCCCAGGTCCGTTTTCCGATCAACGGGCCAAGCCCCGATTTGCGGAAGTAATACGGGAAAATGTCACCGTCGCTCGCCGAGGTCTCGTTCACCAAGCAAACTTGAACTCCGAATCGGGCGTTGCCGGGATAGGGAACCGGCGTTTCACGAACGCTTCCGAATCGCGTTCCGAGTAATTTCTGGTTCAAACGCATGATGATCCATTGGGAAATGTTGCCGCCGCCGTTCGAGCGGTCGTCGATGACGAGCCCCGCTTTGCGGATCTGGGGATAATACCATTTCAGGAATTCGTAGGAACCGTTGACGCCCATGTCCGGGATATGAATGTAACCGACCCGGCCGTCGGTCGCCTTGCTCACTTTTTCCATGTTGGCATACACGAAATCGAGATACAGCAGATTGCCCTCGTTGGCGATCGGAACATAAGTCGTTTTACGGGCCCCTTCAAAAGTCGGCTTCTCGTTCAAGGTCAAGGTAACCGGATCGCCGCGATGCCGTAGGAGACGATAGGGATTCCCGGTGCCGTCCAGTTCGATTCCGTCGATTGCCAGGACAAAGTCGCCCTCTTTCGCGTCGACGCCGATTTCCGTGAGCGGGGAACGGTATTTCGCCTCTTCGTTCGAACCCCGGAAGATTTTCGCGATCCGGTATCTGTTCGAGGCTGTGTCGAGTTCGAAACGACAACCGGGCAAACCGGATTTCGGCCGGTCCGGTTGGACGAAATCCCCGCCTTGAATATAAGCGTGACCGACGTTCAATTCCGAAACCATCTCGCTGAGTACGTAATTCAAATCGCTGCGATGGGCGACAAAAGGCAGGAGTTCGCGGTATTGTGCGCCGATTTTCTCCCAATCGTAGCCGTGCATGTTCCGGGCATAAAAGAAATCGCGGAATTTGCGCCACGTTTCATTGAACATCTCCTCCCATTCCCGGGAAGGAATGCGATCGAGCGCCAGTTCCCCGGTCGGGACGACGGTTGCCTCGGTTTTCGGCTTCAAATCGCAGATTTTCAGCGTGGTCGCGACGTTGAAGATCATGCGCGATCCGTCGGGAGAAATTTCGTAACCGCCGACACCCGGGTCTTCGACGGCGTATTCTTTCCGCTCTTTGAGATCGAAATACATCAACGTCGGCTTCAAAGCAGGTTCCCGACCGTAAAACGAAGCGTCGCCCTTGATGTAAACCAGGAATTTTTCCGTCGCTTCGAGATTTTCATAATTCTCGAACGGAACCGGAACCCGGACGACGCGTCGGGCGAGGTTGTCCCAATCGATTTTCGTTTTCCCGCGTCCGGCTGTGTTGTTTTCGCCGACTTCCTGCCGGAGAGCCTTGTCGTGCGTTTTGGCAAGATCGCCGAATGCCTTGGCCAGCCGGTTCAACAGGTCCGCATATTCCTGTTTTTCACGACCTGCCGACACATGCTTTTCCGATGCGTCTTTTGGCCGGGAAGAATCGTCCCGGGCGGAATCGTCGTCAGCCGTATCGATCTCATCCGATTGCGGCCCGAAAGGATTCTTGACGTCTTTCCTCAACGCGACCGCAAAAATCCCGATATCGCGGTTGCCCGCAAAATTCCATTCGACACTGCTGAACTGCGGGGCGAATTCGCGCCGAGAAAGGTAATAGATAAAATTGCCTGCCGGATCCCACGCCGGCGAATCGACATCGAACATCGGATCGGTGATCCGGCGTATTTCCCGGGTGGCGACCTCGCAAACATGCAAGACGCCGAACCCTTGCGGCTCATGCAAAATGAAGGCAAGATATTCCCCGCAGGGAGACCAGACACCGGCGGGAGTGTCGCCGTTCGTTTCCCGGACGATCTCGACGGGAACGCCCTTCTTATAGAGGATGTCGCCTCCTTCGCCGGGTATATCGACGGTCGGGACGATGAATAATTTGGCGTCGCAATGACTGACGCAAAGATACCGCCCGCACGGCGACATGCGCAAGCGATCCAATTGCCCCTTGAAAGACCCGGTCAACGGGACGGGCCGGCTTTCGTTTTTCGAATCCGCCAGATAAACCTGGTCTTCTCCGCCCGCGTCGGAAATATAGGCGATCGTTTTACCGTCCCGGGACCAAACCGGGCAACGCTCATGGGCATTGCTCGAATTGCTCCGGTTTTTCACAAAACCTTTTTCCGTCGGAACGGTAAACAAATCGCCCCGTGCGACGACCGCGGCGCGTTTGCCGCCCGGAGCGAGCGAATAGGATTCAATGCTTTTCGACACGTTCAACCGGCTCGGGCGCATCGCGAGTCCGTCGTGAGGAATGCGCACCGGAATCTTTTGAACCGCATCGGCGGCATGCGCCGCCTTCGTATCGTAGACGTACAATTCTCCGCCGAGTTCGTAAACGATCGTGCCGGAATTCGAATCGGCCGAAGCCCAGCGAACGTCCCAAACCGTTTCCCCGGTAAGCTGCGTGATGTGTTCGTTTTCGAGTTCGTATTTGAACAGGTTCATCGTGCCCGTCCGGTCCGAGACAAAATAAATCGCGTCACCGATCCACATCGGTTCCCGTTCCGTCCGGGGGTTTTTGTCAAGCCGCTTCGATTCTCCGGTTTCAAGATCGAAAAGGGTCAGGTATTGAGCCCATCCCCCTTCATAGCGTTTCCATGAACGGAAATCCCGGAAAAGAGGAGAATAAACGATCTTCTTGCCGTCCGGTGAAAAATCCCCCGCGCCCGCGGTCGGTATCGGCAATTTCTCCGGCATGGAACCGTCAAGCGCAACCGTATACAACGTACCGAGTTCCGTGACCGAGTTGGAATCTCTCAAGGAACGGAAGAGAACTTTTTTGCCGTCCGGCGTCCATCCGTATACGATGTTGTCATATCCGCGACGCGGTGGAAACGGCCCGGCCGCCGGGTAGAACGACAATTGCCTGGGAATACCGCCCTCGGCGGGAATGACGTAAACCTGTTCGTCACCGTCATATTGGCCGGTGAAGGCGATCCATTTGCCATCCGGCGAAAAACGGGGAAAAAGCTCCAGACCCTCGTGAGCCGTAAGCCGGATTGCCGTTCCCCCTTTGAGCGGGGCTTTCCAAATATCACCGGCGTAACAGAAAACGACCGATTTTTTCGAGATATCGGGAAAACGCATCAACTTTGCTTCGATCGAATTGGGTTCGACGGAATCTGTTGCGACCGAATTGGCGGTTTTTCCGACGGTGGATGCCTTTTCTTCGGCGATGGAAAAGGTTCCCGTGATAATAATTGTGATGATTGTAACGGCTCTCAACATGGCTTTTTTTATGGTTGACTTGAGGAAAAGACGACGCATCCATCCCATCTTAGCATTTTGGAGAAAAAAATCCAGCAATTGGAATCAAAAATCGCTTATTATCCCGTAAACGGCCCGATAATCCTCCCTCACACACACTCTCCCGCCGCTCGAACTGTCCGTTTAAGCACTTGTCTGGATAGACGTTAAAGGCGAGCGCGTGCGGCAGGCGGACGTGCCCCAATATCCGTTTCCGGCGACCGCGCCGGTTCGATTGATATCGCATCCGATCTACCGCGGGATGCCGTCGTAGAGAAGGGAGGTTTTCGGGCCGTTGAGGACGGCGTATTCATTCCTCATGCGGCAACCGGAGAGAGCCCAATGTTCCGCTGCCTCGGAAAGGTCGGTCAACAGCGTTTGCGATTCCCGGCGATAGTGCTCAAGAACGACGCGATCGGCTTTCGGGGGAACGATAAACGGTTCACTGAAGATGCCTCGAAGTCGGCTTCCCGGCCGGGGAATCGCGAAACGGTCCCAACTGCACACTCGCCACGGCCGTTCGTAACCGAGCCCGAGCAGGACGACCGGGATGCGGAGCCGTGAGGCGATGAAAAGGGGGCCCAACGCCATCTCGCGCCGCGGTCCGCGCGGACCATCGGCGGCGATTGTCAGGTTTTCCTTGTCCGCCGCCACACGCATTTCCCGGATCGCTTTTGCACCACCCCGGTTGGTCGAGCCGCGAACGCACTTGAAACCGAACCGGTCGGCAAGTTCCTGAACGATATCGGCGTCCGCATGTCGGCTCAAAAGCATCGTCAGGCGGCAATGACCGCGCATGGCCAACGGGTAGAGAATATATTCGTGCCAAAAAAGGTAAAGGCGGTTTTCGGGCATTCCGGGATGCGGATACGCCGGATCGAGTGCGACGTTGTTGCTCGCGAATTTACAGTCGAGCGTCTCCATCCACGATCGTATCGCCGGTGCCGCGAGCAAACCGGCCGTTTTGAAAAACAAAGGATGTCGTAATCGCATAGGGGGTGAACACACTGCGTAATGTCCGTCACTTGGCGCTGCCGAAACCGGGTACAAGCCGCACCGGGCTTGCATCGTTCCGATGATATCCCGCGGCATGCCCTAGCGCAACTTCCGATCATGTGCCGCGGCGGCGATTGTTATGCCGAAGCCGGTTGAGTCGTTGGTAAACACAGTCCGGTTGAACCGCCTGTTTACTCTCCGAGCAGTGTTACTTCCGATGGGCAGGCTCCTGAATCGTCGGCTTCGGGAAATTTCAATTGTTTTCAGTATACGAGTCGCCCGGCAAAAGCGGTATAGTAAAATCGGCAGTGCCCATTTCGATCGCTGACGTAAAAAGACCCCCTTCATCACAATCCCGACAAGCGGCCGAGTACGTTACTCAAAGTCAATCTAGCGCGGCGATCTATCGGGCGTCTTCTTATTGCTGCCGGGCGATAAAATCCTTCCCTCGGGACCCGGTGGAGGCAAACTTATCCCAAGCCGCAATGATAGCACAATGGGCATGGTAGCACAATGGTCAAATCTTGACAACCGGTTCCCATCTTCTGCGAAAATCGGGCGAATCGGTACGAAATTTTGCCGAACTCATCCATTTTCGGCCTAAATCTGTCCTACAACTTCTCGGTTTTGCCCATGATGAACTTTGACATCGTCCTGAAAAGAAGGCTACGATGCTTGCAGCCAAAGAAAAATCAAGGAAAATAAAAAGAATCCAAATCATTCCTTCATAAAATCCTAATACTCATAGTGTACAATCGCCCAAAACCGTGTACAATTCCGCATTGGAAGGTTGTTTCACCACATTCCGGATCGAATGTCATTTTCCGGTCAAAACACTGAAAGGAGAATTGGTTATGAGGCACATAAAAATGTCAAAACAAGGGGGGGGGGCGATTTGCAACGCTTTTACACTCGTTGAATTACTGGTCGTCATTGCCATCATCGGCACCTTGGTCGCCCTTCTTTTGCCGGCCGTCCAAGCGGCCCGCGAAGCCGCCAGGCGGATGCAGTGCGCGAACAAGTTCAAGCAACTGGGCCTCGCTCTGCACGAGCACGAATCCACATACGGTGCGTTTCCCGGCCTCAGCCACCAAAAAGCCATCAAATCACGCAAACCCGACACCAACCCGAACGACACGGACAACAGGGATGGTTTCGGGGAAGCGAACATGCAGCGTGTCAATGGTTTCGTGATGCTCTTGCCCTTCCTCGATCAAGCGGCGCTCTACGACATGGAAGCCAATCGAATCAATCCCACGAACGGGGCGGACGGGGCCTGGACCTGTTGGGTATGGAACTGGGAATACTATATCACCAGGGGCGGCGGTCCTTCGGCATGGACCTATACCGTGGAGGCATTGCTCTGTCCTTCCGACAGCGGTAACGCGCGGGACGAGTATCGTGGCACGGAACTCACCCGGAAACCGACGAATTATCGCATGTGCCGGGGTGACCTTCTCGCGATTTATTCCGATAAACGCGACATTCGAGGGCTTTTCGGTCGCCAGGACATCTTCGAGAAATCGTTTTCCGCCATTGAAGACGGAAGCTCGCACACGATTGCCTTCTCCGAGGCGGCCGTCGGGTCGGAAGGGGCCCGTTTGCAGTTGAAGGGCGGCATCGGCGTCGTGGACATCTCGGTGACCAAAGAGGGTCGGTATCCCTCCACGACGATTGAGAAGGAAACGGCGACCGTCAATCCGACGAACTTCTACACCATTCTCGACGGGGCGAACGGCATCCTGGCATCCAAGGCGGAAGACGCGGGCCGGAATCCTTGGGACTACTCCGGGGGCCGCTGGGCGGATGCCAACCATCGCTATTCCTCGTTTCATACCTTCATGCCTCCGAACGGACCCAGCGGCGCGCAAAAACACAACGAATACTGGGTGGTCATGGCCGCCAGCAGTTTTCACCCCGGCGGCGTAAACGTCTGTTTGGCGGACGGCAGCGTTCGATTCGTCCCGGACACCGTGGATACGGGCGGATTGCGAACGGGGGCTACCGTCACCTTCGGGGCGGGGGAATCGCCGTTCGGCGTCTGGGGTGCCATGGGCACCATCGCGGGTAGTGAAAGCAAGTCGCTTTAGGAAAGGGGAAAATCATGAAGATCAACCACGCTTTGATTTCCGCGTCGCTTGCTGTCTCGTTTTTCGTGCTGTTGACGGGTTGCGGCAACCCCAATCTCGGGCAAGTGTCCGGCACCGTGACTTACGATGGCCGGCCGCTGGATAACGCAACGGTTTCCTTCCTGCCGGAAGCCCCGGATGGCATGTTCGCCGTGGCGACAACGGATGCGCAGGGACACTACGAGCTGGTCGCCCCGATCGTAAAGAGAGGAAAAAGCGCGACGCAAGGGGCGATGGCCGGACGATACCGCGTCACCATCTCCAAAAAAGAGGCCGATCTCGACCCGGATGAACAGCTTTATACGGAAAATAAAATCACCTACGACGAACTCCTGGCACGCAGGGCCAAAAAAACAGGAGGAACCTCGCAGGTACTCCGCGATGTCATACCGGCTCGATACGGCAACGTCGACAGCTCGGGCCTCCGAGCCGAGGTCAAGGCGAAAACCCGGAACGAGTTCCACTTCGACCTTGAAAAATAAAGACAAGAAGCGAAACGTCTGAAAGCCGGGAACGAAGCACAGCGCAGTGACCGGAGAACGATGATTCGGGCTCCGGTCTACTCGTTCGTCTCCCGGAAGAAGCGAATATCCCCGGCGATGTCGAGCATGGAGGCGTGTTGTTCGAGAAAGCGGTGGAAATGGACGTTTTTCGTCAACGCGACCGCCAATTCGATTTCCCGCTGCGCTTCCTCCATGTCGCCCGCTTCGAAGGCAAGTCGGGCAACGTAACGGGCAACCAGGACACGCGACGTCAGGTCGTTCCCCGCATTGCTGCGAATTTGCTTCAGCACGTCGATGGCTCCGGCTTCGTAGGCGGCATCGATCAGCAGACCGAAGGCTTCCCCCTGTTTATAGGAAAGACTGTCGTGTCCCGCGAAACGCAAGGCTTCCGTGAACATCCGTTCCCGGGCATACGCCTTGACGACGGCGAGATAGGCATCCGCGTACATTCGATTATTCCGCATGGCGACATACCGGGCGGCCCGATCGAAAATCGTCTTTTTGGTTTCGTCGAAAACCGTCTTCGCCGGTTCGTCGGCTTTCAGTTCATGGGCGGCCAACAAGACGATATGGATGGTATCGCTCAAGGCGAAATGATGTTCGATCGATTTGACGTGATCGAGAATCATGCTCAATATCTCGACGGCCTTCTCCTGTTTGCCGACCATCGCCAAATGCCGGGCAAACTCGCCCCAAACCACCGTGCAGACGCCCGGCGGATCATCCTTGAGTTTGAAATAGCGCCGGAGTGTCTTTTCCGCTCCGTCCGGATCGCCGAGCAGGACCTGCACGTCGGCAATGGCCCGACCGAGGCGAATCTGATCCTGAAAGACCGGGAAAAGATCGCCGTCGCCATCACCTCCATCGTCCTTCGGCGGGGTGATGCGGGCCAAAGTTTCAGCGGCCCAATCGGACCGGCCAAGCTCGAATTGTACGACGGCAATGCCGCAAATGCGTTCGCCTTCCGTCCTGGCGCCCGATTTGTAAGCACCTTGGAACGGATCGTCGCCGACAATTTTGTCGAACAACGTTTTGGCCTCGTCGTCCTTCTTTTCCTTGGTCAATCGAATCGCGTCGACCAACTCGGGCGTGTAATCGCTGTCGTAAAGCAGATTGGCGACAAGCGGTTCCTTCGGATCGGTCGCCCAGCTTCGGCCGAAACGAAAAATGGAAAATGTCGTGCCGTCGCCCGTCGTTCCGTCATCCGTCGCGCCGTTGTTGAGCGTCCCGTCGACTTTCCTGAGCGGCTTGCCGTCCTTGAGCAACGTACAACGCCGCTCCTCTTTTTTAATGTTGTGCTCGGCGGACCATCGCCAATTCCCGGCCAGGAACGATGCCGTTTCGAGCGCGTCGTCGAACCGGCCGCACTGGGCTTGCCGGAATGCAATCGCCTGGAGCAGTTGCGACGGCCCGTTGCCGAGTTGATCCGCCGGAACGGACCGGGCCAGTTCAACGGCTTCCTCGAAACGTCCCTTATCTCTCAAGGCGTTGACGAAAAGCCGGACGATCTCCTCGCGCCGATTCTCCATGACGTCATGTTCTCGGGCATAACCGAGTGCTTCGTCAAGTCGATCGTTTTTGATCAACATTTCGACGGTGTAACGATGGAGATATTTCCCAAGTTCCGCGGTTTTATCGGGTTCCTCGCCCGCATCAAAGGCGTCGCGAACCAGGGCGTCCGGGTCCGGCCACGCCGCCTGCGTCGAGGTCTGGAGCAACCAAAAGAAACACGCCCCCAAAACGAGGTGCGCACACAACGTGAACCGGCAGTGCATCGTATTCGCTCCTTGACTTCGAACCGGAATTTCGTCGACACACGTGAGAAAAATATCAAAAGAAAGAGGCGCCGCCCGGATTCGAACCGGGAAATCGCGGATTTGCAATCCGCTGCCTTAGCCGTTTGGCTACGGCGCCCTTATTATATTGGAGCTGATTGGTCTCCAGCACAGCCTGTAAAGACCTTATCGGAACATCCGGGAGAAAAAACCACGTTAATTGAAAAAAGTTTCACGGACAATTCTCAAGGATAACGCGCACCAGTCTACCTTATTACGACGTTGTAAACAAGGGGTGCCCGGGGGAGTTTTTTCGTCTTTTCCTGCCGGTCCGAACGGACAAACCGACTGTTTTCACCGCCCGTTTTCAAGGCCCGTTTTCAAGGCCCGAGTGCGACCACAAAAGCAATCGCATGTGATTTGCAGTGGGATATTGAAATCTGGATTTCACGGATGTCACATGCTTCGGCAACCTTTCGGGCTCCCCCGGACAAGCGAACCCTGGGCTTGCCGCTCACATCGTTCAACGTCTCGACGTCCTGCCATGTGATGCCGCCGATCCAGCCCGTCCCGAGTGCCTTGAATACCGCTTCCTTGGCCGCCCAACGCCCGGCAAATCGTTCCGTCGGATCACGAAATCCGGCACAATACCGAATCTCTTCTTCCGTAAACACGTGGGAAACGAAATGTTCCGGATGTTTCGCCAATATGCGGCGTATTCGTTCGCATTCGATGATATCCGTTCCGATTCCGAGAAAATTCACATGGACCTCGACATGTATTTTAATGCACGAAAAACAAAAAAGTCCCCGCCCGGTTTTTTCCACCGAAGCCGGT
>DOMV01000329.1:0-4629 GCA_003509805.1 Planctomycetaceae bacterium | reverse complement strand
TCATTATACGAACAGCAGTTAGGAGTGAGTGCGGCAGGCAGACTTGACCAAAGGTTCCTTTTCATCGCGTTTCCAGTATACCTTTGGCTGTGTCGTTTCCGGTGGGCAGGCTCCTAAATCGTCGGCTTCGGGAAATTTCAATGGCTTTCAGTATCACACGCCGCCGTTATCGATTTTGGCGCTCGTCTTTTTACCGCCAAACGGATCGTTCTTTAGCATCATGAAACTGGGACTGCAACGCACCCGGCGCGTTCGGGGCGAAACAGGCTTGCACGTAATCGGCCGCGAAAGCAAAGGCGATTTCGAATTGGAGCGGCCAAAGCCGAACCCCGTTGTTGGCATCTTCCGTACCATGTCGATACGCAAGAATCAGCCAGCGATTGTCACCCGTGAGGACGAAATCGGAAATGGAGACCGCTTGGTCCCGTAACACGATCGGGATTTCTCCGATCCGGGGTACCGCCGATCCGTCCGCCGTTTTTTCATCCGCGTCGACTTCCCAAAGCCGGAGACTTGAATCGACTCCCTGCGAAACGAGAACCTTGCCGTCGGGACTGAAACACACTTTATGCAACGCGCCTTGCCGGGTCTGCAAAACGACCGGTTCCGGCGATATGGCATGTTGCTCATAGTCGATTCGCATATCCCAGAGCCGGACCGTTTTATCATAGCCGGCGGATGCGAGCCAATTGCCGTCCGGTGACGCGGCGAGCGAACTGATCCATCCGAGATGTCCCGGCAACGGAATGGAAACCGGCACGTTCCCCTGTTCCGGCATTTTCCAGAGATGCACGATATTATCGCGTCCCCCGGTCGCGATCCAGCGATTATCGGGAGCGATGGCCGCCGCCACGACCTCCTCGCGGTGGCCTTTGAGAACCGTCTGTCCCAAACCGAGCGTCTGCGACCTCAGGTCGTAAATCCGGGCAGTCCGATCTTCGCTCCCGCTGATCAACCAACGGGAATCCTTGCTGATAACGACCGTGTTGATCGGTTTTTCATGTCCGCGAAGCGGAATCGGCTGATGATCGCCGGCAAGGAGTCTGGCCATGTCCCACACCCAGACGACGTTCGGGTCCAACGAAGACGCGTCATCTCCGGCATGGGACTCGGGCGGCGACAGCGGGTGTCGGGAATGTTCGGGCAACCCGGCGGAGCCGCCCCCGTAAGCGACGAGCCAACGTCCGTCGGGACTGATCTCCATCCCGCGCAGTCCCGGAATGCGTCCGGGAATGTCGAGCCGGCATTGCGACGGATTATTCTGCGTCGTGTTCCACAGACGGATCATTCCTCCTTGCGTGCCGCCGATCGCCCAGCGCATGTCGGGTGTGAACAAAAGTTTGACAAATCGCGCCCCGTCGTCGTCCAAAATATAACTCGGATGCCGATCATGGTATCGACCGACGTCCCAAAGCCGAACCGTTCCATCGACGCATCCGGTCAAAAGCCAACAACCGTCTTCCGTGACCGCCATGCAATCGACCGCCGGCAGGGCGTCGGCAAGCGATTCCCCCCAACATTGCGTCGCAAGCGCCTGGCCGAGCACCCACGGCACCGCAGGCGGGATCGATTGACCGAGTTGACGATAACGCTTGATCGCGTCAACCGTCAGAACGAGGCTGCGCGCGGGATCGTTGCCGAGAATCGATTTTGCCTCGTTCAGGAAGGATTCGGCCAATTGGAGTTTCATCTGGTAATCGGAAACGTCGCGAATCTGCCGGGAATGCCGGATTGCCGTATCCAATTCATGCAAAGGATCGGGGATCCGTTCGGATGAAACGACGGCCGATGCACGCGGCGCGGCAACCGTATCCGGCCCGACCGGAGAAAGGTTGTCGTACTCAATATCGTCGTACTCAATATCGTCGTACCCAATGGGGTCGTACTCAATGGGGTCGTACCCAATGGGGTCGTACCCAATGTCGTCGCGGTCAGGGGCGTCGCGATCCGTGTCGTCGCGATCTCCCGCAAGGTTCCCGGCAACGGTATCAGCATGTGACTTTTCCTGCGATTCTTCATACGATTCTTCGGACACAAACAAAGGACTGCCGGCAACCTGTTCGCCCGAAACCCGTTCATCATGCCGGGGCGATGAAGCGGAATCGTCGACAAGCGCCGGCTGCGTCGATGATTTTCGCGGCGCCTTGCTTTCCCGGGGCGCTTTCATCGGTTTGTCCCGGCCCGCCGATAGGGTTTTCCCGGCAAGTTCCTTGGAGGACAACGTGTTTTTTTCCGTATTCTTTTTCAACAGGATTTCGGTTCCGAAAGGAGTGCGAAAGACTTCGGCCGCCTGACCTTGAGGAGGCGACGTGTCCGTTTCCTCCCAAAGCGAAGGAGGAGGAATGGAAACGGCATTTTGTCGCGTCTCCTTCGCGGTTCTTTTTTCGGCGGCGTGTTCTCCGGTTTGACGTGTCGCGTGCATCGGCGCACCATCGACGGGAGATATGTCATTCCCGGATTCGCTTTGCCGTGACGGCAAGGAAACAGGCGTGGTTGCAGCGATCGCTGCGGCCGGGGAGTCGCCAGGCAATGTGTTCGACAAGGTGCTCGGCAATGTGTTCGGCAAGGTGTTCGGCAAGGTGTTCGGCAATGTGTTCGGCAATGTGTTTCCAAGGTGAAGCACGAACTGGATTCCGATAATCGAAAGATAAAGAAATAGCGCCAACTGTAAACAAAGCGTTGCTTTTAAGACGGTACTTTTGCGAAATATCGTGGACGGCAACGGATTTGCGGCCGGCAACGTCTGTGCCGGCGTCAAGGCGTCCGTCCCCGTCCGACCGGATATTTCGCTCGCGTTTTTAGAGAACGGCGCATGGATCGACGGTTTTACGGACGACTCTTTCTCCGGCAGGTCGGAAAAATTGCTTTTGTCTGTTTTTTCAGAATGCGGCGACGCCGAAATCGACGTCGATTGCGAGGGCGTGTTTCGGAGAACAGGTGCGGTGGAAAAGGAAACGGCGGTTCCACACGAAGGACAAAACGCCTCGGAAATGCCCAATCGCGGTCGAATCGGAAAAACGAACCCGCACTGACGGCAATTCACGTGGTGCGGTGAAAAAGGCGATGANNGAAACCGCCCGCTCGGGAGAAAAGGGTGTCGATCTCAATGGTGTCGATCTTATTGGCATAGTGTCAATCCTTTTCAAAAAAGTCGGAATCGCATGTCCCGTTAGAAAAGGATCGACCCTTATGACCCGCACCGTTGCAGAATTCCCGATTCTCGGAAAGATCGGCATTTTCGACACATCCGAAAACTTCCGCATGACCCCGATTATCAAAAAGGCCGGGAAATCGGGAATGAACGATGTAATCGATATATTTTTCTTATAGCTCCCGGACTAACACTCCCGTGTCTGCTGAAGAAGCCAATCCCCATAGGATGAATCGCAATCAACTATTGGAATAGCAATGATTTGCGGACAATCATAGGGATGGTGCGCGCGGATGGTTTTCGCAAGAAGATCAAAAAGCGTTTTTCGCGTTTTGATGGTACAGGTCCATTCTGCGGACCGCTCAAGCCGTTCTTCCCAGTAATAATGGGAGGTGATCGGCCCCAAAACCTGAACGCATGCCGCCAACCGCTGTTCGACAAGCGTTGTCGCCGCCGTCTGAGCCGTTGCCTCATCCGGATAAGTAATCTGGACCTGAATGAAATCACTCAATTCAAGTGTTCTCCCGTCGTGCTCATGGACAAGGTAATGTGCTTGAGCCCCTTGATGCGGCGCAGCCGTGTCAGGAGTTTCCGGATTCGTTCGCCCGCCCCCCTAAGAACGATGATCTCCATGCAGTTCGTGTGATCGAGGTGAACATGCTGCGAACACAGGATTTCGCCGCAAAAATCATGTTGGGCGACCAGCAATTTCCGGACCACGTCTCCCTTGTGATGATCGTAAACCATCGAGATCGCGCCGGCGACGTGAGAACCTTCGGTCCACTCCTCCCTGACCAACGCTTCCCGTATCACGGTTTTCATGGCCTCGGATCGGGTCGGGTACCCCTGCTCTTCGGAGAAAGCGTCAAATTTGTCAAGCAGTTCCTCTTCGAGCGAGATGCTGATGCGTGTGATAGTCGACATGACGCTCCATTGGGCCGCACAAAACCGATGTTCCCACAATCATTCACGAGCATTTCCGGATCGTCGCGTACATGGAGCCCGCACTGCCATGCAGTTCCGAGTCGGCCCCGTACGCATGAATCTGGTCCCGCTTCAATTCCGCGTGTTCCAGCGTCGTCGTCAAAACAACGGCCTTTCCATGCTTGTCGACGGTCTCGGCCAACTTGAACCCCGTTTCAATCGGATGCCCGAACAGTTCCTTGAGCATCCGTATCACATAACCGTACGTATGATCGTCGTCATTCCACAGCACGACATCATAGCGCGGTATGTCTTTTGGACTTTTTTTTCGTCGCGTTTTTTCCTTGACGGCGACATGTCCCATGCCGTCGGGAGCAAATTCCGGCTGCGCATCGCTCATGGTGATATACTGGAAACGCGATGAAAACGGACATTCGGTCAAGTCTGCCTGCCGCACTCGATCGACTCTAACTGCTGTTTACGCAATGACATAAACGGATCGTTCGAGCGGCAGGCGATTGTGCGAGGGAAAAAACATGCCGTAGTTTCAGGCC
>DOMV01000468.1 GCA_003509805.1 Planctomycetaceae bacterium | reverse complement strand
TGCAATGCACCAATAATCTCAAGCAACTCGTTTTGGCCATCCACAATTATCACGACACCAATAGTAATCTGCCCGGAAAAGGTTACGGCCATAATGCAAACGTTTCCCCTTTTATCGGCCTGCTGCCGTTTATCGAGCAGAACACGAGATTTGCCGAGTGCAACGAGACGATCAACCAAAACACCGGCGACGCCGCCGATCCGATGATGAATGATCGCGAGTGCTGGCAAGGACTGCTGTCCTTCCTGATGTGTCCTTCGGACCCGAACACGAGAAACGGAATGACCGCCGTGTCGGGACGCATGTACACACCGACGAACTACGTGTTTTCCGAAGGGGATTGCTACATGCCTTACGGCCGTCCGAACAATCTCCGTTCACCGTTCGGAATGATTCCTTCGCCCAGTTGGGGATCCTCTTGGGGAGGTGGTTCGGCCAACACCTTCGCTGTCGTCACCGACGGTTTGAGCAACACGATCTTTATGAGCGAACGTTGTTCGAGTCCCGGAACCGGCTTGGAGGACTATCCGTTGATTCAGGGTGGAATCGCCAATGTCAACCCCGGAGCAGGAACCAATTATCCGCAGGTATGCCTGAACACTCGCGCAGCAGGCGGAACTTATAAATCGACGGTTACCGCGGTGAACGGTAGCGGAACATTTTTCGGGCATTACAACGAAATCTATACCGCGTTCCATGTGATTCTTCCACCGAATGCTCCGAGTTGTTCGGTCACGACAGGGACCAACGGATCCTACCCCGAACTCGGGAATGTCGGAAGAAGTTACAACTATCTGCCGCCGACCAGTTTCCATCCGGGCGGCGTGATTGTCGGTCTAGGGGACGGTTCCATCCGTTTCATCAGCGAAACGATCTTTACCGGCAATCTTGGACGCTTCCCGAAATACTATTCCAGCGCGACCAGCCAGGACATAAGCGGCGAAACCTATAACGGCGTTTGGGGAGCGATGGGTTCCATGAACGGCGGGGAAGCCGCTGTTTCGTTTTGACGGACGAGTTGTGATTTGTTTAACGATCCCCGACCTCCTTTCCGGAGATTCCGTCTCGGGGATTCCATTTTTTGTGTCTTGAATTCAAAAATCTCCGTTTTCGGATTATTCCTATGAAAAAAGACATCCCGCGATTCCTCGGCCTGCCCGGTATCTTTGTGCCTCGCGTTTTTGTGTTCTGTATCTCAGTGTTCTGCGTCTTTGCCTTTCCGGGTTGCCGACCGGCAGATCGCTTGAGCGGTCTGGTTCCCGGTTCAGGAATCGTTACCCATGACGGTATCCCCGTGGAAAAAGCCGATGTCGTATTTTCGCCCGTCACTGTTTCTGAAACGTCCCGAGCCGCCGGTGGAACGACGGATGCCCAGGGAAGATTTTCGCTTTCAACGCTCCAGGAAAACGATGGCATCTTTCCCGGCGAATATATCGTTTCCGTGCGAAAAACAACGTATCAGGAAGGGCCTACGCCGCCCGGAGGCTCCCGGAGAGGATATGTGCCGCAACTGGTCACGGAACACCTGCCGAAGGTTTACCTGGACCCGCAAACGTCGGGCTTGAACGTCTCCATCTCGAATAAGGGCGATAAAAACATCGAACTAAAACTGACGGGCAAACCGGACTTGAGGCCACAACCGTCCCGATGAAGAGGTGGTATTGTTGCGGCGGAAATCCGTTTATTTGTACAACTGCATTGGAGCCCGGTCGACTTGTATGAAACCGACATCGTTTTTTCTGACAATCTTCCTGCTCTTTGTCCCGAATCTGCTTTGCGCTCAGGACGGCGGGACCCGGGATGCCGACGCCTCTTCGAAAACTCTGCTCAAGGTCATGAGTTTCAACATCTGGGTCGGCGGTGGCAAGTCCGAGGAACAGACGCTCCGGATCATCAAGGAATCCGGGGCCGATCTGATCGGCGTTCAGGAAGCCACGAAAAACGGAGCCAATACGGTGGAGCGTTTCGCGAAGGAATTGGGGTGGCACAGCTATGCCTCCTCCGCAAGTCAAACGATTCTCAGCCGTTTTCCAATCGTGGCCGTCTCTAGGAACAAGACCGGAGTGAAGATTCAAATCGATGACCGACGATACGTTTGGATGTTTAACGTGCACTTGGCCTATTGTCCTTACGAACCTTATCAGCTCAACGGGATTGAGTATTGCGGCGCCGGATTGCTCGCCACGGCGGAAGAGGCCGTGGCGTCCGCCTGGAAAACGAGAAAAGAACAGGTCGAAGAAACCCTTGCCGATATCGATGACGTTCGAAAAGAGGGGTTTTCGATTTTCTTAACCGGCGATTTCAATGAGCCTTCCTGCCTTGATTGGACGGAGCGAGCCGCGCAGGCGGGGCAATGCAAAATGCCGGTCGTCTGGCCTTGCACGAAGGCATTTCAGGAAAAAGGCGGCATGAAAGACGCCTATCGAACTCGGTATCCGGACGAAGTTGCTCGCCCGGGGCACACATGGACGACATGTCCCGCGAAAAAAGAGGTGCATGACCGGATTGATTTCGTGTTTTTTCAAGGGGACGCGGTTTGCCTCGAAGATATTCGAATCCTAGGTGACCAGAGTTCTTTGAGCGATGTTGGTTACGATGCCTATCCGTCCGATCATCGAGCCGTGTTGGGAACTTTTTCGATCCGTAAATAAGGAATTGATCGGCATGTCACGGCCAGCGCGCCATAATGG
>DOMV01000176.1 GCA_003509805.1 Planctomycetaceae bacterium | reverse complement strand
CGAAAGTCCTCTATTGTCGCGACGATAAACGCTATTCCGTCGATGCCGTTTTGGGCCGTACCAAGTATGAAATCGTCGACGAAAACGGCTTCAAAGTCGTCGGTCACGCCATCGATTTTCTTATTGCCGCAAGTGATTTGCCGCTGGAGCCGAAATCCGGCGATCAGATCGTTTCCGGAAATATCGTCCATGAAGTGAACGACCTCGGCGGTGACGGCTGTTGGTGCTGGTGTGATCCGCATGGCATCCGGCGGCGAATTCATACCGAAATATTCAAGGAGCAGTAATGAGCATCGTTACCCAAGTTGCCAATGCCGTCGTTTTCGAGTTGGCAAACCACGAATTTTCACACCCGTTCGAGCCGAAAATGCTGGTTTTACCGGTTTTCGAGTCCGCCGAACTGGAAGTATTACGGGTCTCCGTCGTTCCCCGGACCTTGGAAATCGACCGGGTAACTCGCGCCTCGTCGAAATACACGGTTGGTATCGACATCGGCATTCAAAAACGCATCAGCGGTACGCCGGAGGAAACCGTCGCAAAAATGGGCGAGTTGGTCGACGAAATCGCCGACTTTTTGAAATCGCAATGTTTGCAAAAGTTTCCGGCGGCGCAATGTCTCGGTCTGACCGTCGATCCGCTCTATTCGCCCGAACACTTGAAACAAAAACGCACGTTTACGAGCATCCTCAGCGTGAAATACGTCATGCTCGGCGATTGAAAATACAGCCGTTACGCAGAGGTTGGCGGTGACTGTTACCAGGGCTGAAACAGGTTGAATGGAACCGTCATTCTTTTATTTTCAAAACAACAATCGGAGTATTCCAAAATGTTTGAACGCTTGAAAAATGCGATCTCGACCTTGAGTTTCGCTTGGAAGTACGGCGAGATCGTGCGATCCGTCCTGACCGCCTGGAGTTCGTTCCCTGGGTGGGATTCGGAATTGCTTCGCGTCTGGATTCGTCCGCTGCTGCTCGACGTTTCCGTTCTGACCACGCTCACGAAAACGAAAATCGACGACATGATCGTCCTCGCCGCCGTGCGCATCGTCGACAACAACCGAGCCTGGGACGCGATGTTCGCGCTCGCCATGCTTGTCCGGGACGGCGTCGGTCTCGAAGGTAATCTCATTCCGCAGGATTTTTCCAACGGTGGCAGCAATCTTTCCGTCGACAGCATCGCCCGCGAAGCCTGTCCGGATTGTCCCGCGACCGGCCTCGCCGCTATCGGGTTGATTCTCTATCTTCTCCAAAACCGCAGCCGCTAAACGACTATGAAAAACCATTTACAAAACATTTTGTCGTTCGCTGCTTTCGCCGCCGTATGGTGTTCTGCGGAATCGGTGTTCGAAGCACCGTTGAAAATTCGGTCAACCCGCCGACTCGGATTACAGTTACGACTGAAAACGAGCCGTCGAAGGACACCGGCTGGCAACTCAAAGAGCCGAGCGAATCGGCGGAGTTCATTTCCGGCCCTCTTGCCGCGAACGTCGGGGAGCTCTGCGTGTTCCGTTTGAACGATCCGGGAACGAAAGCGGACTGGATCATCGTTCCGCCCGCGACATGCTACATCGACTCTTCGGGTTCATCGCTTGCCTTCGCATCCAATGTTCCCTCCAAGTATAGCATCGTCGCTGCGATTGTCGAGGATGGTGTCCCGAAAATCCTGATGCACGTTTGTGAATACGGCGTCTCGCCAGAGCCGCAGCCGTCGCCGAATCCTTCACCAACGCCAACGCCGACGCCGAATCCTACGCCGACGCCGCAACCGGCCTATTTAGGGGAATGGATTCGACAAAACATTCCTGACGCCGGACGCGGCCAGTGTGCGGCCCTGGCGGCCTGTTATGAAGCGACTGCCGACGGTATTGAAAAGGGATCGATCAAGACGCCGGAGGCTGCGTTTTCCGTGATTCAAACGGCGACGCAGACGAAGATCAAACCGGATATTTGGGGGCCGTTCCTCGATCAATTATCGGTCAAAGTCAACGAAAAACTCGATGGAAGCACGGATGTCAAAAAGCTCGGCACGATCTTTTCCGAAATCGCATCAGGCTTGAAAGCGGTATCGGATACCGGTGACGTCCCGGAAGATAAATCGCCGATTTCGGAGGCGTTGAAACTTCCTCAAAACATTCCGGTGACGAATTACATCTCGCCGCCGTCCATTTGCACCGATCCGACGGGCCGTGCTTGCCAACAACCGACAATCATTCAATCGCGGAGGTCGAAATGACGAAACGAAAATGGACCATGAGTCAATGGAACCTTGAGCAGCTTTCCCGTCGTGAAATCGTTCCCATTGAGGAGAACGGCTGCATTTTGAACGGCTGTATTCCGCAGGACGACTACGCCGAGGCGGTATTCGAAGAACTCGAAAGCTCGTCCGTCGCGTTCGGGACGCTGTGGGAATCAGGGGAAATGCCGATTCTCAAGATGGACGACGCCTTCCGAGCATGGCGAAAGCAGCAGATCGACGAGTGCAAGACGCTCATGGCCGAGCGAATTACTTGTCTTTTGCCGTGGGAAGTGTTGCGTCATTTGTCGGTCGACCAGCGAAAA
>DOMV01000133.1:3794-5631 GCA_003509805.1 Planctomycetaceae bacterium | reverse complement strand
ACCGGAAACGACACTGCCGAAGGTAAACAGGCGGTTTGAGCGGAAAACGGGGCCGGCTTCGGTATACCATATGCACTCAACCATGAGACTGCATTGCGACGGTATTGTGAGGATGGTTGCCTGGAGATCGACAACAACGCGTCGGAAAGAGCATTGCGATTGATCGCGATCGGCAGGAAGAATTGGCTCTGTTATGGCAGCGAGCGCGGCGGCAGGACGGGAGCGGTATTGCATTCGATCTTGGCGAGAGCCAAGCGGAACAGCCTGAACGAGTATGCGTATCTGGGCGACGTGCTGGATCGATTGGCCGATATCGGTTCCGAAGCCGAACTTCACGATCTCCTGCCGGACCGCTGGAAACCGAAATCATGACGCTACGATCCTACAGGATCGGCCATGCCTGTCAAGTGATGCGGTTGGTGGAGTGGCTTACTTGGCGACCGTCTCGGGGACCAACTCCCGGGCGACGCCCCAGCGGAAAATCGTCCGCAAATAGTTGACCAGTTTATTGACGTATCCACGCGAAAACCGGCCCGAGACCTCCATCTGCCTTTGGACGGCAGTCAGCGATTTCAGGCCGTTTGCGGTCTGGGAGGCGACGTCGGTTTCGGACTGCGACGTGAGCGTTTGTCATAAACCGGGTCGTGTTTTTCTTGTGGCTCTCAAATCAAACAGGAATTCATTCCAAAGCACGTCGAGTGTTTCACCAGTCGCTTCGACAAAAAAATCGTCCGAGTAGACACCATCCCGACATGACCGGTTCAGCTTTTGAATGAAAGCCGTTTCCCGTTCCAACAGGGAACACCGGGAATTCTCCTCCCTGGCGTCTCCGGAACGCGATTCGAGGGCGACGGGCATATCGGACGTGACGCCGGCCGTTCCTCCGCGACGATGTGTCCCGGCGATCCATCTGAGAAAAGCGGCGCTTGTCTGATAGCCGTCGGTGTAGTGCGATCTGTCCGGATCGATGCGACATGCCCAATCCCATTGATTTTCGTAGAGGAAGAAGCGAATATAATCGGCGATTCCTTCGGCAATCCAAGCCGGTGTCGGAACCCGATAATCCTGGACGACATGCACCAATTCATGGACGACCAACCCCGTATCGTCCGGATGTCTTTCAATCCAGTTGGCGGAGACGGTGATGCGATTTTCGGACGTGTAGGCAATACCATCCATTCTCTTGATGACGATCGTGACGGCAGGCGACGCCAGCGGTTCCTCTCCGTTCAGCAGTTCGGAAATTTTCGGATACCATTCTCCGGCAATCGCGACGGCGTCCTTTCCCCATGACTCAAGTTCAGGAGCAGCCGAACAATCCGGCAGAACGACAAGATCGACGACGGTGGGATGGTTCGCGGGAACCTGTACCGGCCCGGAGGGCCGATTTTGGCAGGAGCAGAAGCAAACAACGGCCAACACGATGCCGGTATTATATAGTTTCCACATTTCGTCAACTTGGATGTGCATTCAGCATGATGGTCCACTCCGAAACAGTCGCGGAGCACGCGGTCCTTCGCCTACGCCTCGGTCGCTAATCGTCCCCATTCATTCGCGACGGCAAGAAAAGTCGCCGGACGGTATACCGGAAACGCGATGAAAACGAACCTTTAGTCGAG
This sequence comes from Planctomycetaceae bacterium, assembly GCA_003509805.1. Lineage (GTDB taxonomy): Bacteria > Planctomycetota > Planctomycetia > Pirellulales > Thermoguttaceae > UBA8133. Next base: position 4,012 of record DOMV01000133.1, on the reverse strand, counting down.
CCTGCTTGCCGCACGCGATTGCCTTAACTCTTGTCAATAAAATAATTTATGAGGATCGTTCGAGCGGCAGGCGATTGTGCGCGGGAAAAAACATGCCGTAGTTTCAGGCCGTTTGCGGGATCAAACCTTTACGATATTCGCCGGTGTCGAGCACGTCAATATGGGCGGTGCGGCAACCGTCTCGTTGTTTACGCGTAACATATACTGGAAACGCGATG
>DOMV01000133.1:0-3758 GCA_003509805.1 Planctomycetaceae bacterium | reverse complement strand
GTGAATCATTCGAGCGGCAGGCGCTTGTTCGCGGGAAAAACATGCCGTAGTTTCAGGCCGGTTACGGTATCGTTGTTCCCATGAGGTTATTGCAGTTTTTCCTCCTTCAGAAACAGGTGTATCCACTCATTTCCTTCTTTCCGCAGTTGACTTTTTGGGAAAAACACGGGAAAATCGGAAAAATCTTTGCCTCGTTTGCTGGTCTTCCAGTTGTATATCCATGTTCCTATACCGAAGGAGGAGGCAGCCGGTCGCTTGGTTGACTCTTCCTTCGGCACCCCGAAATGAGTAATGATTTTGATCGGCTTATAAGTCAATTTGAATCCAAGTCCGGCTTATTATTGAAGATCGCGCGGCGTTACGCGCCGCGTCCCGATCTTGCGGCCGATGTCATGCAAGAAGTCTTCATGGAGTTTGTTCGCTACTCGCCGCGCAGGCGTTGGGACTTGGAATCGGACATCGCGCCGTTATTGTGCCGAATGACGCGGGACTGCGCTATCCGGATTTGGAAAAAAGAGTGCCGGCATTCCTCCGAGGCGTTGATTAAATTAGCGGAAAAGTTGGCGGCGATTCGCGAGGCGGGAATCGTGCGGAAAAGTCCGCTTCCTGAAATCGCCCACCTTGAAACGTTGCGGGAATGCGTGAAAAAACTCCCGGAACGGTCGCGGTTCATGATCGAAGAGCATTATTTCAACGGGATTTCCCTGGAGCGGCTCGCCGCTGAAAACAGTGGTAACGCGGCCACCTTGCGAAAATCGCTTTTCAGGATTCGGACCCTACTTCGCCGGTGCGTCGAACGGTTTTCGGCTCCCGACGCCGGGAGTGCGCTTGACCCCGGAGAATTTGAGACGCGGTAAACGGATATACTGGAAACGCGATGAAAACGGACTTTCGGTCAAGTCAGCCTGCCACACTCACTTGCCACAACTTTTGTTGATATAAGTATTTGCGCGAATCATTCGGGCGGCGGGCGATTGTTTGCGAGAACCGTTTCGGGCCGTTTGCGGTGTATCATACGGTAATGGACAATCAAATCGACAATCAAATCGAAAATTTGTTGCAACGTTTCTTTGATCGTGAAATGGACGATCGACAGGCGCTGGAATTGTTGGACATCTTGGAACGATCCCCCGATCTTTACGACGTGATCGCGCAGAATGTTCAGACGGAATTCGATCTCCGCTTTCTGGCGGATCGGGAAAACCGTCCCCTGCGAACGTTTGAGGAACGGATGCCGTTTTCAAATGCCCGAAGGCTGTGTTCGAGAAGCGTTTGGACGCGGGTGTCGCGCATCGGCTCGTTGGCGATCGGCTCCGCGGCGATCTCTCTTGTCCTGATATTCGTGTTCCTGGGACGCCTCCCGGGACTGCCCTTGATGCCGTCTTGGAATGCTCCTTCCCGGGAAGTCGCTGTTGCGCCGTCGCCTTCCGCGCATGACGTACCGCCGATCGTCAATTACAGTATGCTTGACGGTTCTTGGGGACCGCAACGTGGGCACGGTTCCGCCGAGGGCGATTATCCCGCGGAAGCGACCGACGAGTGGACCGACTTGTTGAGAAGCCGAACGGAAGGATGGAGCGGGGCGGACGGTATTTATACGGCCAATCTTGACGGAACGATCGGCGAAGGGATCGAAAACCGGCCGGGGCAGCGAACCGTTTTCGTTTTCAGCGATACGATTGTCGGCAAGGTGAACCGGCAAACAAACACACGTTGCGACACCAAAATGGTTAATCACTCCTTTGCCGTGCTCGACGGAAACGAGCCGCTGGGTGATCGGATCGAATTTTTTTACGAAAACGACGGTAAAACCCCGCGACTTCCCATTCAACCGTCCCCGGAAGGACAATGGTACTGGCTCAGCGAGTGCTTCGTACTGAACGATGCCGAAGGACCCATGCTGCATACATTCCTGCTTCGTATGGAGCGACGACCGGGCAACGGCGCGTTTGGTTTTCATCATCTTGGCGTCGATTTGCTCCGGATTCCCGTCCGCGACGGGAAATTGGATTTCGACGCGGCGATCGTCACCGAGGATAAAACCGGTCGCCTGCACGGTGTTGTCGATGACAGCGTCGTCGATAACGGCGTTGCCGCCGACGGCGCGAATGCACAGGAGTCGCGAGACCGCTCACGGGGAATGATTTTTTTCGGCACCGGCGTGTTGGAGAATTTGAAATCGGCGGGTGCCGTCGAACCGGACGGCTATCTTTATGTGTACGGTTATAAAGATGAACACCGGCTCGCCCGGCGATTGGTCGTCGCCCGTGTCCCGCCGGAAGATGTGGCGCGATTCGATCGTTGGACGTATTACTCCGGCAACGATCAATGGAGCGCGGATATCCGGGATTGCGCAGCCATTGCGGACGGCGTCTCGACGGAACTCTCCGTCACACCGATTCCTTCCGGCCCCAAAACCGGTAAATATGCCTTGATTTACACGCCGGGAACGGTCGGGTCCACAATCGCCTTGCGTATCGGAGACTCACCGGTCGGCCCTTTCGGCGAAGAACAGGTCCTTTTCAAGGAATCGGAAACCGCGACCTTGGGCAAAGGCGTTTTCGCTTACAATGCCAAAGCCCATCCGGTCCTGTCGAAAAGCGACTCGCTTGTCATTTCGTACAACGTCAATTCGAACGACGACACGCTCGCCATTTTTCGCGAGCCGGACATTTATTTTCCCCGCTTCATCAAAATCCGATGGGAGGATATACTGGAAACGCAATAAAAACGGGTGTAACTTTGACTTTACGCACAAACAGGCAATATAGGCAGTTTGCCGATTGGGTTTGGGAAAAATAGCGAACAAAAACTCGATGTTGTTTTGGAACTGGAAAACAAGATGTCTGGCGGTCAACGCATCGTTTTCATGAAAAAACGAGCGAAAAAACACGCATGATCGTTTCAATGATGTTTTCTCGTTTTGTACGCCTGGCCATGACTCGCAAATATATGTTCAACAAAGGCAAGTGACGACACCTGTGCGATCCTATTGCCTTTCAATAAGTTACTGCGATTTTTGCTGTTTTTCGCATTTTGCCCATTCTGTAAGTTCCGCGTAAAATCAAAGTCACACCCGAAATTTTGAACACGAAGCCGAGCGTTTTCAATTTTGATTTGAAGCCGTAAAACCGGATGACGTCTGTCGCCTCACCGTCCGGAAACGGTCTTCTGTTTGTCGTTCCATACGTATGATAATCGCCGTCCGTTTTCTTGCGTCGTTGTCACTATCCGGTTGCACGTTTCGTTAGAGCGGCAGGCGATTGTTCGCGGAAACCGTTNNTTTCAGGCCGTTCGCGGTATATCAAGGGGACAGAACGGAAAAAAGGTTGCCGGTCGAGGCAGACCCGCGAAAAATCGCCAAGTTGGATATGCGCCCCGGCACGCTGTCCGGTTGTACACGCGGGGCGTGCCGAGTCGACAAAAATCGCGTCTTTTTCACGATTCTTTTCAGGGAACCGGGACCGTATCGAGAATCCGGGCGATGATATCCTCCGGGAACACCTGTTCCGCTTCCGCTTCATAGGAAAGGATGATCCGGTGGCGCAGCACGTCAAAGGCGATTTCCTTGACATCCTGCGGTGTGACGTAGCCGCGGCCGGCGAGAAAAGCGACCGCCTGCGCGCCTTTGCCGAGCCAGATGCTGCCGCGGGGCGAGGCCCCGAACTCGATCATCGCTGTAAGCGATTTCAATCCCATCGTTTCGGGATAACGTGTCGCCCGGACCAGGTTCAGGATATAATCCTTGATGCTTTCAT
>DOMV01000135.1:871-3524 GCA_003509805.1 Planctomycetaceae bacterium | reverse complement strand
TCGCCGGAACCGCGCAGCCGCCGACGATTCCCCCGGCCAGGGCCAGCGGAAGGACGCTTTGACCGTGCAGGCCGAAACGCCGCAGGAGTCCGTCGAGCACGACGACCGCCCTGGCAAAGTAGCCGGAGCGTTCAAGGAGTGCGAGCGTGAGGAACATGAAAAAAATCAACGGAACGAAGGTGAGTACGCCCCCGACTCCGGCAAGGACTCCTTTATAAAGGAAGGAGGCGAACAGCCCCGTTTCGGGAAGCGCGAGGCGGGCGTTCAGGTATTCCGGCAACCATTCTTCAAAGAAATTTCCGCACGCGTCGACCGGGGAGGCCCATTCGCAGGACCAGCCCGTTTCATGCGCGTAACCGACCTGGGGAAACCAGGGAAGGTCGTTGGCGAGCGTGAAAACGATCTGGAAAACGACGAGCATGATCAGGGCGAACAAGAGCAGCCCGAAAAACGGATGGCAGACGAACCGGTCGATGACGTCGGTTCCGCGCGCATGCGGTTTGATCCTCGTGATGCAGGTTGCGACCGTGGCGTCCGCCTTCGCGTTGCGAGACCGGACGATCGCCTCGGAAACCGGCTCGCGGTGGACGGTTTCATAGGAATTGCGCGCCGCGTCCGCCTGTTCGAGGATAGGCTTCCACGCGTCGTCGTGCGTATGGTGTTGTACGATTCGCCGGGCTTCACGATCGTTCTCCAGCAGTTTCACGGCAAGCCAGCGCGACGAAAAATCCTCGATCAAATGCTCTTTTCCGTCCAGGGCTTTCTCCAGCGGGACGAGGATTGCCCCGAGTTCGGCGGGGTAATCGATTTTCCAACCGGTCGGCTCGTGATTGAGCGTTTGCGTTTTTTCGGAGACGGCCAGGATGGCGGCCCTCAGTTCCGCGAGCCCCTTTCCTTTGCTGCCGACCATCGGGACGACCGGGGTATCGAGCGATTCCGCCAGCTTTTTGAAATCGATTTTCAGCCCCCAACGTTCGGCCATATCGACCATGTTCAGGCAAACGACGGTCGGAACCTGGAGTTCGAGCAACTGGAGCAGCAGGTGAAGGTGTCGCCGCAGGTTGGATGCGTCGACGACGGCCACGATCACCTCGGGGCGTTCGAGCAAAATGAAGTCGCGCGCGATGCGCTCCTCCTGGGAATAGGAGGAAAAACTGTACGTTCCGGGCAAATCGACCACTTCGATGCGCCGGTCGCCTTCATGATAGTGCCCGGATTTCTTTTCGACCGTCACGCCGGGATAATTCCCGATGCGCTGATGCAGGCCGGTCAACAAGGAAAAAAGGGTCGATTTACCCGTATTCGGTTGGCCCGCGAGAACGACGAGCAGATCGGAGTGGACGTGTGACATGGATTCAAGATTCAAGGACGGTCGGCGACCGATTTGGCTGTGCGAGGCGGCACAACGGCGATCCGGTTGACGATTTCGCGGGCGAGTGCGATCCGGGTTTCACCGACGGCGAGAAGGGTCGGTCTTGCCGTCCCGGACGCACCCCTCAGGACGACCATGCGGACGCCGGGAAGAAGTCCCATGCCCGCGAGCCGGTTTGCCAAGAGGTCATCCGCGCCGTTTCCGGACGCATTTCCCGGGAGAACGCCGAGCATGGTCGCTTCGTCGCCGCTTCGGAGTTGGGCAACAGTATCCGTCGTCGAAATCATCGCTGTGATTCAAAAAGGGGTCGATAGACCGAAGCCGGTTGAGTCGTTGGTAAACACAGCCCGTTTCAACCGCCCGTTTACCCTCCGTGAAAACGGAAAACGTAACCGGTTTCGGTATAAAACGAGCATCACGAGCCGGAAACCGTATTCCCGGTCGGTTTACGCGCCGCGGCTCCGAGCCCCCTCTCATTCTTCGGTTTTTTATGGGAATTGCAAAAGGCCGAGACGGCATTGATGGTTTCCGCGCTGAGATAATGCTCCATGTTGCACGCATCGTGTTCGGCGATTTCCGAAGGGACACCCAGTTGAACGAGAAAAGAATGCAAAAGCCGGTGTCGACCGACGATCCGCTGTGCTTCTTCCTCACCCGTTTCGGTCAAAAGAACATACCCGTAGGGTTCCTGTTCCACGTACCCGAGTTTTTTCAACTCGGAGACGGCATTGTTGACCGAAGGATTTTTCACGCCCATGCTTTCGGCGATGTCCTTGACCCGCGCAACCCTTCGATCGCGGATCAAAAGATAGATCCGTTCGAGGTAATCCTCCATGTTGCTCGTAATCGCGGTGGACGGTGCTTTCATCATGTTCGCCTCGGGCAAGTCGTCAAAAGGAAATTCATCACGAACTTTGTTAAACATCTCGTAGTATTTTATTCCGGCATTAAGAACACGTCAAGGGGGCGATGCGGAAAGTCCGGTGGAATGTCCGCAGGCACGTTTTCGTTTCCGCCTTGGCGAAAGGCACCCGGCGGTCCCGTCCTGATTTCGGCGACCCTTTCCCTTTGGGCGATGTATGGTATACTGAAAGCGGTTGACATTTCCCGGAGCCGACTTTCGAGAAACCCGCCCTCGAAAAACAACACCGCACGAAGGGTGAACGGGTGGGAGTGAACGGAACGCTTGACCGGCTCCGGCATGGAATCAACGTATGGTGGAATCGGTGCCGCGGCAAAGGATTTTCTTGACGTATACCGTAAACGGCCTGAAACTACGGC
>DOMV01000135.1:0-862 GCA_003509805.1 Planctomycetaceae bacterium | reverse complement strand
GTCATTGTACAAACAGAGGTTGGGAGCGAGTGAGTGCGGCAGGCGGACTTGACCGAATGTTCGTTTTCACCGCGTTTCCAGTATATCCATCAACCAGCATACTCTACGACAACGTTTCTGCATGACCCAGTATCTCGAAGCCCTTGCCGGTCGGATCACGCCGGAGATGGAAGTGGTCGCCCAAAACGAATTCCTGCCGCCGGAGACGATCCGCGCCGAAATCGCCGCCGGCCGGTTGGTGATCCCGGCCAACCGGAACCATCTGGCGAAACGCCTGGTCCCGATCGGGATCGGAATCGCCGTTCGCACGAAAATCAACGCCAATCTCGGCAATTCACCGCTCCTGGGCGACATGGATTGCGAATTGGCGAAAGTTCACGGTGCGATCCGATACGGCGCCGATACCGTCATGGACCTTTCGACCGGTTCGCGGATCAACGAACTGAGGGAACGCATCATCGCCGAAGTCGCCGTCCCGGTCGGGACCGTCCCGCTTTACCAGGTATGTGAACAACTCGACGACATCCTGGACATGCGGCCGCGGCATTTTCTCGATGCCGTGGAAATGCAGGCCCGCCAAGGCGTCGATTACATGACGGTCCACTGCGCCCTGTTGCGGCGTCATCTCCCGTTGATCGAAAGCCGGTTGACCGGGATCGTCAGCCGCGGCGGATCGCTCACGGCGAAATGGATGGCGGCCCACAAACGGGAAAACCCGTTTTACGAGCATTTCGACGAGCTGTGTGAAATCCTGAAAGCCCACGATGTCACCTGGAGCCTGGGCGACGGAATGCGGCCGGGATGCCTGCACGACGCTTCGGACGCGGCCCAATTCGCGGAACTGGCGGTCATGGGCGAGCTG
>DOMV01000033.1 GCA_003509805.1 Planctomycetaceae bacterium | reverse complement strand
GGGGCTCCGTGCGAAAATTTTGAACTTCGGTATGCGACCCGACATTCGTGGTTTCGGGGCTTCATCACAGTGTCCGGGAAACACCGTGCCTCGGAAGTCCTACGGCTCATTTTTTGCCGGGCACGGCACATCATTGAGCAAGGCCGTCGCGTCGTCGGAGAGCTTTTCTCGATTGATCTTCGCGTTATGACGGACATCGACCGGAAAACGGCGCAGTAACGTCAGGTGTTCGATGCCCGACGTCAACGGACTTGCGCGGGCCAGTTCCCTCAGTTCATCGATCAAGCGGAGCCGCTCCTTCCCGTTTTTCGGAAAATCCCCGGGATAAGGCTCGATGAACACCCAGGGAATACAGAAAAGCGTTCCTTCCTGCGACGCACCGGCCAAGGCGCTACGATAAACTTTCGGGTGGCGATTGAAGATCGCCTCGCAGGGGATCGAATACAGCGGACCTTCCGTCGTTTCGACCCGATGCCCTTTTCGTCCGCAAAACCAAAAGCGATCCTGTTCGTCCAGATACCCGACGTCGCCCATCCGGTGCCAGACGCCGGTTTGATTCGAGTCCCGTTCCCCGTCCCCCTCCGTAATGGGCGTCTCCGTAATAGGCGTCGTTTCCGGAATTTTGGCCCTCGCATTGGCGTCATCTTCACCGGTTACGTACCGCCGTGTCACCTGGGGACCCGATACGATCAGTTCACCGATTTCGCCGGGCGGCAATTCGTGGATTTGGTCGAGCGACGCAATCGGCTCATCGACGATCCGAATGATTTTCCATGCGATGCCGCCGAAACGTTTGCCGACGCAGATACCTTCGCCCTCTCGCGTTCGCGCAGCCGTTTCGCCGAGTACGTCGGCCGCCCCGATCGCCGCGACCGGAAGCGCCTCGGTCGCCCCGTAGGGAGTATAGGCTTCCCCGCCGTCCGCGAGAATTTTCGTGACCCGTTCCAGCAGTACCGGGGAAATCGGCGCCCCGGCCAGGATACACCGCTTGAGCGTCGCGAATTTTCGACCGTGCCGTTCGCAATAGGAACAAACCCGGTTCCACAAGGCGGGCGAACCGAACGATTGGGTGATGTGCCAATCGTCGGCAATTTCGAGAAACATCTCGGGATCGACTTTCGCCGGTCGGGTCGGATCCATCTCCGGGATGACCGCCGTGGTTCCCATGGCCGCGTTGAAAAGCCCGAAAAAGGGAAAACCCGCCAGGTCGATTCCCCCCGGTTCGATGCCGAACCGTTCGGCGACTTCGTGAACCTGGGTGTCGAAAACCCGGTGCGTGTAGAGGACGCCCTTGGGCGTTCCCGTACTCCCGCTGGTGAAGATGATCGCCGCCGGCGCGTCCGGCCCGGTCGGGATGAGGAACGGACCGCCGTACGGCTGTTTTCGGATCGCTTGAAGCGAAAGACCGCCCCAAAACCAGCGGGGACCGGCCGTTAAATGAAACCGGGCCTTCAGGAAACGTTTGCGGAAAAAGCAACGGACGGCATGGACCGCGGGAATGGCGATAAAACCGTCCGGTTCCGCGTCGGCAAGGCAATCGATCATGCGCCGCATTCCCATGCCGGGGTCGATCAAGACGACGACGGCGCCGGCTTTGAGGATCCCGTAAAACAACGTGATGAAATCGATCCCCTGCCGCACCATGAGCACCAGCCGCATCCCGGGCATGACACCGGAGTGCGCCAACGCCCGCGCGATTTCATCGCTCTCGGCGTTCAGTCGGGCAAAGGTGACCGTCTTATAGCGACGTTTTTCACCTCGGCGCTTCGGGAACGATTCGGCGATCGCGACCGTATCCGGAAATCGTTCGGCCATGGAAACAAGCCGCCGGGCGACATTGAGCAGTTCAGGCATGGTATACTGGAATCGCGATGAAAACGAACATTTGGTCAAGTCTGCCTGCCGTACTCACTCGCCCCTGACTTCGGTTTGTACGATGACATAAACGGATCGTTCGAGCGGCAGACGCGTTCGAGCGGCAGGCGGCTGTGCGCGGGATCGTGCGCGGGAGGGTTGTCATGCCGTTTACGGTACATTGGTCTTCAGGCTGAAAATCGAACATGAGGCGACCGTGTTGCTGCCTGAAGGTCCGGGCTTACCGGGACTTTTTACAAAAGCCCGGTGCGCCCTCGTTTCGTTTTTTATCTGAAGATCAATAAGGCTCAATCCAACATGTCGGGATTGAGCGTGACGTCGAACTCTTTGGCGAGGTCTTTGAGATTCTTCATCGTGATGTCATTTTTTTTCCCTCCCATCGACCTCACTTTTACCGCGATTTCGGCCGCTTTTTCAATCGTATCCATCAGGCCGAACGCCTCGTCAAAGGTTGCTCCGGAGCAGAAAACCCCGTGGTGGGCCCAGACGACCACGTTGAACGTCTTCATGAGATCGCTTGTCGCTTCGGCGATTTCCCGCCCCCCCGGCATCATCCACGGCAGTACGCCGATCCCTTCCGGAAAAATGATCGGGCATTCCGTAATCATGCTCCATAGCTCCCGCGTAAAGGTCCGGTTATTGAGCGGCAAAACGAACGTCAGCGCGATCGTGTCCACCGGGTGCGCGTGATAAATGACGCGATGCAAACCGTCGGTCGTCCGCTTTTTGACGGCATGATTCATCAAATGTGTCGGAAATTCGCTGGTCGGCCGGCCGCCCTTTTCCAGTCCCCAGAGGACGCAGTAGTTTTCGCCACGGGTATCAATTTGCACGATGGCCAGGTTTTCTTCCGGGGATTCGCCGACATGTTGCATAAATTTACCGCTACCCGTGACAAGGAAGCACTCTGCCGCGAGTTCCGGTACGGAAACACCGATCCGCGTCCATTCCCCGGTCTCCTTCAATTCAGGGGCGAACCGGAGCCGGGTAAAATCCATTTCCTCCGTTCGAATCCGATAACTGAGATTGCCGCCGTTGCGTTCGTGCCACTCTTTTTCGGACGCGTCGGCCGCCAGCCCGATGAAATCTTGAACAAAAGTCAAATCCGTCAGATTCATGGTATGTTTCACCTTTTCGCGAGCACATCCCGTTCGTATTCTTGAACATCGCGGAACCAGTCGGCGTCGACCGGCACGTCATTCACCTCGCAGAAACAATCCCAGACGTCGCCCAGCGGAAACAGTTTCAAGGCTTCCCGGGTGACCATCATCTCGCTGAAACGGCCCGCGTCCTGCATGGCGGCCAGTTTTTCGTGCGGTAATAAAAGCGCATACAGGAGGGCTTTTTGCATATTCCTCATGCCGACGACCCATGCGGCGATCCGATTGATGCTGGCGTCGAAAAAATCCAAGCCGATGAGTACGCGATCCAGGGCTTTGCAGCGAACGATCTCCGTGGCGATTTCCTGGAGTTCGTTTTCGTACAAGACAACGTGATCGCTGTCCCAGCGCACCGCGCGGGTGACATGCAAGGCCAGACGTTGCGAGAAAAGCAGCAGGCTCGGAATTTTGTCCGCGATCGATTCCGTCGGGTGGTAATGCCCCGAATCCAGAAGGCACAACACATCGTTCCGGGCCGCGAAATCGAGATAAAATTCATGCGAGCCGACCGTGTACGATTCCAGGCCGATGCCGAAAAACTTCGATTCGACGCTGTCGACCATGCAGTTCCGGTCCCGTTTTTCCGCATAGATTTCGTGCAGCGATTCCTTGAGCCGCGCCCTGGGGGTATAACGGTCCGCGGGAACATCCTTGTAGCCGTCGGGAATCCAAAGGTTGTTCAGCGACAGCATGCCCAATTCTTTGCCAAAGCTCTCGGCGATCCGGCGGGAGGCTTTGCCGTGTTCGATCCAGAATTGACGGATATTCTTGTCGGGATGTGAGAGCGTCAAGCCGTCGGCGGCTTTGGGATGCGAGAAAAAAGTCGGATTGAAATCAAGCCCCAGACCTCGCTCCCTGGCGAATTGAACCCATGCGTCGAAATGTTTCGGCTCCAATTCGTTGCGATCGACTTTTTGTTCCGTGACGGCATAGCAGGCATGGATATTGAGTTTGTGCTTTCCGGGAATGAGGCTGAACGCCTTGTCGATGTCGGCGAAAAGTTCCCGCCGATTCCGCGCTTTGCCGGGATAATTTCCCGTTGCCGCGATTCCACCGGACAATTCGCCCGCGTTTTCAAAACCGGAAACGTCGTCGCCCTGCCAGCAATGCATGGAGATGCGAACTTTGTTCAAGTCGTCCAGCGCGGCGTCGACATCGACGCCTTGCCGGGCGTACATTTCCTTTGCGCCGTCAAATCGTGTCATCATCGTTTTCGCCATGTATACCGTACCCCGCGGATCGCCCCGCGCAAAAAAACGATCCCGAAAATAATCCGGGAGGCTTCCGGAGCACGGCGATGAAAGCCCCCGGTCGCGCGTGTCGGATCGGACACCACAGTGCAATTTTTTCGCAAAGAACAAAATAATCGGTCGCGCGGCAACGCCGGCCTTGGGGTCAAGACCCGCAACCGCAACGTACCTGAATGTACGATCGCGATCAACAGAAATCAAGTGTCATATTATGACAAACTTGCGACAGAATTCGCCACGCCCTCTTCAGTCCGCGCGAGATAGTTCACGATACTTTCGCGGTGAGAATCCGACTTTTCGCTGAAACATGCGATTGAAATATTCCAGGGATGAATAGCCGGTTTTTTCGGCGATGATCGCGATGGAAAGCGACGTTTCCCGCAACAACAACTTGGCATGTTCGATACGAATCCGGATCAATTCTTTTTCCGGTGAATGCCCCAGCAGTTCGTGAAAACGCCGTATAAGCGTTCGATCCGACAGGGCAAGCCGTTCGGCCAC
>DOMV01000397.1:8467-9272 GCA_003509805.1 Planctomycetaceae bacterium | reverse complement strand
TCAGTATATCATGCCGTTTACGGCATAATCCGCCTTCCCGAAAGGGCCGGGGGCGCCGGGTCACTCGCCGAAATCGTCGAAATGGATGCTTTCGCGTTCGACGCCGAGCGAATCGAGCATTTTCATTACGGATCGCGTCATCAGGGGCGGCCCACACATGAAATACTCGCAATCCTCGGGAGCCGGGTGCTTCGAGAGGTATTCGTCGCACAATACCTGGTGGATGAACCCGGTCGGGCCGGCCCAATTGTCTTCCGGCAAGGGTTCCGAAAGGGCGAGGTGCCAGGAAAAATTAGGGAATGCGGCGGCAAGGCCCTCAAATTCATCGGCATAAAACGCTTCCCGCAGGCTTCGCGCGCCGTACCAGTACGAGATTTTTTGCCGTGATTGACGTGATTTAAGCAATTCGAACACATGTGACCGCAACGGAGCCATCCCGGCGCCGCCCCCGATATAGATTTTTTCGGCCGGCGTTTCCCTGATAAAAAATTCACCGTACGGTCCGCTGATGACAACCTTGTCGCCCGGCTTCAAATTGAAGATATAGGAGGACATCACCCCCGGCGGCACATTCATCCCGGACGGCGGCGTCGCAATCCGGACGTTCAGCATGATGATCCCTTTTTCACCGGGATAGTTGGCCATCGAATAGGCCCGGCTCGCAGGTTCACGGACGACGCTCTTGTACCGCCAGACGTCGTACTTGTCCCAATCGGCCCTGTACCGCGGCTGAATGTCGAAATCCCGGTACGAAAGCGCATGCGGCGGACATTCGATCTGGATGTAACCGCCAGCCTTGAAGAGA
>DOMV01000397.1:0-8462 GCA_003509805.1 Planctomycetaceae bacterium | reverse complement strand
GCGACGTTGTCGTTCGAACGGACGGTACATTCCCATTTTTTAACCGAAAATATCTCGGGGGCGACCTCGATTTTCATGTCCTGCTTGACGGGCACCTGGCAACTGAGCCGGACATGTTCGCGGATTTCGCGGCGGTTCATTTGGCCGCGCTCGGTGGGAAGCAAATCGCCGCCGCCGGTGAGCACCTTGCATTTGCACTGGCCGCAGGTNNCAGGTTCCGCCGCCGCCGCAGGCGGACGGAATAAAAATGCCGCGATCCGCCAGCGTCGTGAGCAACTTGCCGCCCGAGGAGACCTTGATCGTATTGTCGGGATCGTCGTTGATCGTGATCGCGACCTCGCCGCTTGAAACGAAAACCGCCTTGGCGACCAGGATCACGGCGACCAGGACCAGGACGACGGCCGTAAAAGCGAACACACCGTAAAAAACAGGAATCAGGTCCATCGGAGTCTATAATGCGGAGTCTGTAATGTAGTGATTTTCAGGTCTCGTCGGTTTTCGGGACGACCGTTTTTTCAGGATGCGCTACGACCGGCAGGCCGACGAACAGGATGATCGCGCACACGGCGAGGAACGGCACGCCGATTTTCATCAGCGTTTCCACCACTTGCATTGCGGGCGAATTCATGGGACACTCACCGGATTGATGAATCGGACTAATGAAGTTGGATGCCGGAAAAACACATGAAGCACATGGCGAGCAGGCCGACGGTAATGAAGGTGATGCCGATTCCTTTGAGGCCGTTCGGGATGTGGGCATAACGCAGTTTTTCACGAATTCCGGCCAGCAGGACGATCGCGACCGACCAGCCGAGACCGGAAAAAACGCCGTATTCGACGCTCTTGAGGAAGGTGTAATTTCCCTGCCGGGCGTCCATTTCCATGAACAGCGACCCACCGAGAATCGCGCAATTGACCGTAATGAGCGGCAGGAATATCCCCAGCGCGTTGTAGAGTGGCGGAAAAAATTTATCGAGGATCATTTCCAGGATTTGCACGATGGCCGCGATGACGCCGATATAGGTGATGAGCGCAATAAAACTTAAATCGAGGCCGGCAAGCACTTCGATTCCGGTCCAGGCGAAGGCCCCTTCCCGCAACAAATAGTGGTAAAGCAGGTAGTTGACCGGGACCGTGATCGCCTGGACGATGACGACCGCGATACCGAGCCCGAACGCCGTATCGACCCGTTTGGAAAGGACGAGAAACGTACACATTCCCAGGAAGTAACCAAGCGCCAAATTCTTGGTCGTCAGGCATTCGATGAACATCGCAAGAGCGTCGAGGAACATGGTAAATCGTCTGGTTGCGCGGCGAAGGAACGCCGATTGGGTAAGCCGATTGAATAAACCGATTGAGTAAGGAACTATTCCGATTCCTGTAGTTCCGGCCGGAAAATGCGCACGACCCAAATCAGGAAGCCGACAACGAAAAACGCCCCGGCAGGCTGGACGAGCAGGCCGTTCGGATAATACCAGCCGCCGGCTTCCGTGACGGGCAACAGTATTTTGACGCCGAACAGGGTTCCCATGCCGAACAACTCGCGAACCGTCCCGACGACCAGCAGTACGACGCTGTACCCGAGCCCGTTGCCGAGACCGTCCAGGGCGCTGTCGATCACGTTATTCTTGATCGCGAACGCCTCGGTACGCCCCATCACGATGCAGTTCGTAATGATGAGGCTCACGAAAACGGTAAGTTCCTTGCTGATCTGGTAAGCGAACGCCTTGAGGAACTGATCGACCACGATGACGAGCGAGGCGATGACGACCATCTGGACGATCATGCGGATACTGCCCGGGATGAAACGCCGGATCGCGGAGACGACGATATTCGCCCCCATCAGCACGACGACGACCGCGATGCACATGGTCACGGTCGTTTTCATCGAGGTCGTCACGGCCAGCGCCGAGCAGATCCCGAGCACTTGCAACATGATCGGATTGTTATTGAAAACGGGGTCGTACAGCGTTTTGAATTTGGGTGTCGCCATGGCCAGGTGTCCTGAACGGGTGGGGAAGCGAAACGTGTCGGGAACGAAGACGGGAAACCGCATCCGTGTTTTTCCGGTGCGTGGTCATGCGTCGTCATTCGTCTCCCATTTTTATCTTATTGACAAACGGCCCGTAGCCGCGTTGCCCGAGCCAGAAACGGACGGTGTTTTGAACGCCTTTACAGGTCAGCGTGGAACCGGCGATTCCGTCGACCTGGTCGTCGCGTTCATTCGGAAAACCATATTTCAAAATCGTAATGGTCGGCTCGCTCGCTTTTCCGGCAAAGACGACCTTGTCCACCCACTTGCGCTGCCAGGCGGGGTTCGCGATTTCTCCGCCCAGCCCGGCGGTTTCACCCTGCTGGTAAAAATTGATGCTTGAAATCGTATTCAAATCGGGCTCCAGCGCGATGAAACCGTACATCGTAGCCCACAACCCCTGTCCTTCGATGGGAAAGACATAACGTTTGGCATACGAATGCAGATCCCGCATGGTCGTGATCGGCGTGCCCGCATCCTTGTAAACGTAAACGAAAGCGTATTGCGGAATATGCCGGACTCTTGCCACGTCGTTTTCCCTCGCGATCGCGATTTCACTCCCGGGCGAAGGATTCTCCGCCTTGTGCAGCGACTCCTCATCGAAAAACACCGCGCCGCTTTTCATATCGACGACGATCGGCCTGATGCATTCGAACAGGGTTTCGACCTCTCCGGCATCCGGATACCCCGCGGACAAATCGACCAATCCCGCCGCGACGAGGATATTGACCCTTTTGTCGAGCGTCTTGTTCGCTTCCTGGTACGGTTTGAGCGCCACCGCCGCGGTCGCCACGAAAATCGAACAAACGACACAAAGCACGCCGGCGACGACGAATGTTTTCAGTACGGAATCCTGCTGCATGATTTTCACCACCTTCCTGTTTTTTCGGTCTTCAGGTTGAAAATCGAACGAAGTCAAATCGGCGGCCGAGCCGTCCGGCACGGTGTTGACACGTCGTCCGACACGGTGCTGACGCCCGGTACACCCTCGTTTCGTTTGTTATACCATAAACGGCCTGAAACCGTTCCCGCGAACAATCGCCTGTCGCTCGAATGATTCGCTCAAACGCTTGCATTAACAAAAGTTGTGGCAAGTGAGTACGGCAGGCAGGCGTGGCCAAATGTCCGTTTTCATCGCGTTTCCAGTATATCTGAAGATCACGACGCCGTCCTTCGTCGCCTTCGTTTGATATTCATCCTCATCACGCAATAATCGAGCAGCGGGGCGATCGCGTTGCCAAACAGGATCGCCAACATGACGCCCTCGGGATAACCGGGATTCAGGACGCGGACGACAATCACGATCGCGCCGATGATGACGCCGTAAATCCACTTTGCCGGCCCGGAGATTGCCGCGGAAACCGGGTCGGTCGCCATGAATACGGCCCCGAAAGCGAAGCCGCCGAGCATCAGGTGCCAAGCCGGACCGACGTGGTAAGCGGGATTCGGACTGCTGCTGAACATGAAAATCGTCGAAACGGCCGCGGCGCTCAAGGTCATGCCGACCATGATGCGTTTCGAAGCGACGCCGAAGGCGATCAACATGACGACGCCGACCAGGCAGGCGAGGACGGAGGTTTCCCCGATCGAACCGGGAATCGTCCCGATAAAGGCGTCCCACAGGGTAATTCCCTCGTTCTGCAAGGCGGAAACGCCGCCTTCCTTGATAAGGGCCATCGGCGTCGCCCCGGAAAAGCCGTCGCAGGGAACCCAGACCGAGTTGCCGGAAATACCGGCCGAGTAAGCGAGGAAAAGGAACATCCGGCCGGTAAGCGCGGGATTGAGGAAGTTGCGCCCCGTACCGCCGAAAAGCTCTTTCCCGATGACGACGCCGAACGAAATTCCGACCGCCACCTGCCAAAGCGGGATCGTCGCCGGGAGGGTCAGGGGAAAGAGCAAGCCGGTTACGAAAAACCCTTCATTGACGTCGTGGCCGCGCAGGAGGGCGAAAAAGACTTCCCAAAGCCCCCCGACGACCATCGTGGCAATGTAAATCGGCAGGAAATAGACCGCACCGTGCAGGAAACAACCGAGCACATCGCCCTTGTCGAAAACATGCGGATAATACCCGTTCAGGAAAGCAAGGACTTGTCCGTAAAGGCCCGCGATTTCCGAAAGACCCGTTTGACTCATCGCCCGGTTCGCCTGGAGTCCGGTATTGTACATTCCCCAAAGCGTACAGGGGATCAAGGCGTAAACGACGGCCATCATGATACGTTTATAGTCGGCGCCGTCGCGAAGCTGAACGGCGCCCTTCGTCGTGATTCTCTCGACGAAAACGAAGGTTTCGACCGCTTCGTACAGAGGCCGGAGCCGCCAAAGTCTGCCGCCGTCCTCCTTTTGGAAATGCGGATGCAGGCGTTCAAAAATCTTATGGATGAATTGCATGTCTTTATCGGACGGGCGTCGGGTCATCGATCCAACGATCACCCGGAAGTCCGTCAATACGGTCTCAATGGAAATGCGACCCCGGGGCGGCGTCGTGAAAAAAGCGTATACTGGAAACGCGGTGAAATGGATTGTTCGGTGAAGACCGCTTGTCGCGATCACTCGCCGCAACATTATTGTAAATATCGGGTTGCACGTTTCGTTCGAGCAACAAGCGATTGTGCGCGGGAAAAACATGCCGTAGTTTCAGGCCGTCTGACGTATACCACCGCCGGAAGGGTCGGGACGCGATTCAATGTCGGACCGGTCAATGCACAACCGGTCAATGCACGACCGGCTGCTCTTCTTTGTGCATACGGTCGAGCATGATCCGCAAATTGGCACAATAATCGTTTTTTCCGGGATCGACGAAGGTACACAGGGCGAGGTCTTCCTCGTCAAGTTCCAGCATCCCCAATTGTTCGGACTGTTCGAGATCGCCCATCTCAAGTGCTTTGGCGAGAAAAATCGGCATGATGTCGAGCGGCATCACGTCGTCAAGCTGGCGGACGGGAAAGACGGCCCGGTGTCCGCCCATCATGCTTGTATTCATATTGAAGCGTTTGACGCACAGCCATGTCGAGGCAAGCAACGGTGAGATTGAAAACTTGTTCAGGCCCGGAAACGCCCAACCGAAAAATTCCGGCCGAGGCATTTCCTCAATGACCGAGACCTGGGTGTGATATCTTCCGAGACCGGGGTGCGTACCGGAATCCCCGATATCGTCCCCAATCGCCGCCCGGCCGCAGAGGACGCTTCCGCTGACGATCCGGTTCGGCCCGGTTTCCGCCAACTCGCCGCACGTCAACTCCGTTAAGCAGGCCCCCAGACGTGTCCGTACCAAGCGGGGATTCCTGACCTTCGGGCCGGCAAGGGAAACGATCCGCTCGGTGGGAATCTTCCCTTCGGTGAACAAACGGCCGATCGCAATGACATCCTGGTAACCGATATGCCAAACGGTTTTCTGTTGGCCGACCGGATCGATCAGATGAATGTGCGTTCCGACCAATCCCGCCGGATGGGGACCGGCGAACGTCGCGACCTCCATGTGCTTGACAAAAATCTCCTTGAACGGGGAATGCGGGGAAAGACAACAGTACAGTTTTTTTCCGCATATCCGCGAGAGCACCTTCAGGCCGTTGTGAAACGCATTCTTCGTTTGCGGGCTTGAATTAATGATCACATCCGGATCGGCGGCAAGCGGATTCGTATCCATGGCGTTCACAAACAGCGTGTGCGGCGTTGTTTGCGGCGAAGGGATCCGGCTGTAAGGGCGTGTCCGGAAAGATGTCCAAAGCCCGGAAGCCACGAGATTGTCGCGCACGACTTCCGGCCCGAGTTCGTCGAGCGTTCCCGGGGGAAAGATTGGAAAACGTTCCGACTCCTCCAACGCGTCCAACTCGATGGAAATATATTGGAACGAACGTTTTGCGCCGCGTACGATCTCCTTGACCGTTCCGCCTCCGGGAGAGGTGAAATGAACGCCCGGCGTTTTTTTGTCATCGAAAAGGATTTGCCCCAGCTTGACTTTCTGGCCCTCCTGAACACGGAACGTCGGTTTCATGCCGACATAATCGTCCGACATGAGATAGACTTTACGAATACGCGGGGCGTCTTCGATTCGCTGCGCGGGACCGCCGGCAAGAGGCAGGTCAAGTCCGCGTCTGATTCGGAAATGGAGCATCTTTCGAGAATTCCTCGTTAAACCGTAAACGGCACATATACTGGAAACGCGATGAAAACGAACATTCGGTCAAGTCTGCCTGCCGCACTCGCTCGACTCCAACTGCTGTTTACGCAATGACATAAACGGATCGTTCGAGCGGCGGGCGATTGTGCGCGGGAAAAAACATGCCGTAGTTTCAGGCCGTTTACAGTATAGTCACGCTGCGCACCCGATCGCACCGTACATTCCTTGAATTGTACCAAGAACTGTACCGAGCGAAATTGTACCGAAGCCAACCTTGGTTATCGCTACCATTTTATCGAGAAAAATCGGCGTGTCCAGTTGTGAACATACAAATCTCGGCGAAAATAAATAAAAATGTACTGATTACAAGGCGCCGGTATCGCATTGGCCCACATCATGGTACAATTCACGGTAAAATTCGCGGTAAAATCCCACAGGTGAACACGCCGGGTAAACGGACGCAATCACCGTCATTTCATTGAGTACGCCTCTCCATTCCGGGCTGTTGTTCCCAAAACGTGCGGTGTGACTCCGTTTACGGTGCATTTGGAGTTCGAAATTGTTTATGAAACGCATTAAAACACTGAAAAGCCGGTCACAGGAAACGAAACAGCGACGCTTGCCCCATTTGCTCTTGATTGTCGCCGTTTTGACAGGCGGCTTCCTGATTCTCCTCTATTTCTTCAATGCGTCCGACATCCCCCTTCAAAGGACGGTGGACGACCCGTTCATCCTCCTTACGGGCCGATTCGAACCGGACCTGAACACGGCCGATCCGCAAAACAACGGGTTCCGCATTCTTTTCGAGGCAATCGGCAAAAATATGTTCGTCAAGCCGCCCGGGGACAACCGGTGGACGGCCTTGTGCGAACGATTGGGGCTTGATCCCGATACCGTCCCGCAAACGACATGGTTGCCTCTGTCCGCACATCTGGAAAAAGCGTATCCGAAAGACGGCGTTCCGCCGGAAAACGATTACCCGCCGTTTCAAAAACAACGAATGGCCGAACGGAAGATGAGCACGTCCCCGTGGACGCTCGAAGAGTTTCCGTTCATGAAGGATTGGCTGGAAACGAACGCCGAGGCCCTCGATAAAATCGTCGAAGCGGGCCGTTCGGACCTTTTTTTCCAGCCGAAAATCCGGACATCTTCCACGGAACCATTTCTCCGAATCCTGGCCGATTCCGATCGGATCGCGGCCCGGGAACTGATCGGCGCCCTGTTGATACGTTCCCTTTTCCGCATCAATGATCCCGAAACGGCCGACGCGGCCATCGACGACGCCGTTGCCGCCTGCCGATTGGGAATCCACTGTTCCAACTCGCCGTGGGGATTGGATCGCAATCCGTTCGCGGCCGAAATCGCCTTGGAAACCGTCGTCGAGCTGCTTCGGGGAGACCGGTTGAACGCTGAGCGGCTCCGGCGCTTCGCCCATGAAATCGACAGGTTTCCCCGTGATCCTTATACGCTTGAAGAGGTTCTCGACACCGGCCGGTACGCCGCCTTGGACCTGGTCGACCGTCTTTCCCGTGAAACGATTCGTCGAAACGATCCGCTTTTGGAAGGAGCAGCTCTTCCCGCCGCCGGAAAAGGCGAAGGAATCGATTGGAATCGCGTCGCCGAGAGCGTCGATCGCTTTTTTGCGGAAACCGCCGGGATCGTGGGGGAAACCAACCCGATCACGCGCGACCTGCTTCCGGAATATCCCGCCGCCGTGGCACGCCAAAAGCTGGCAAAATCGGATTGGTATCTTCCTTCCCGGTCGGGCCGGTCCGAAATCGCGGGCGATGCGATCGCTTTTCGATGCGTTTATTCCCCAAAACTGCTCGCACAGTATCGGGAACGACGCCAGACACGGATCCATCTGCTCCGTCTGGCCGTTGCGCTGGAGCAATACCGGCTTGAGAAAGGGCGTTATCCCGAAACCTTGGCGCTTCTCGAACCGAAATTCATCGCATCCGTCCCGGGCGATCCTTGTCTTCCACCGGGAACAGCCTGTCATTACGTTCTGGAAGTCTCGCCGAATCAACCGGTTACGGTTGACGGTGCGAACGACGGCGTGAACAACGGTGTGAGCAACGGCTCGAACGACGGTGCAAATCCCGACCCATCCCGTTACGGTTATTTGCTTTACAGCGTTTGGATCGACCGTTCGGATGATCGGGGATGCGTGAGAGAGGAATTGATGAAAAAAGCGTATAACGGCGATGTCCGTGTCCGTATGCCGTCCGACGAGATCATCTACCGGATTCCGGAATGACGTTTTGGTACCGGACTCGGTTATACTGGCAACGCGGTGAAAACGGACATTTG
>DOMV01000271.1 GCA_003509805.1 Planctomycetaceae bacterium | reverse complement strand
CGAGTCATGTGCGACGTTTTTTCATCTTTCGACGTCGATATGTCGATTTTATGGAAAATGTACGGGTATATGATATCGGAAGGACACCATACCCGCTTCCATGCCGGGACGGACGCATCATATACTGCCCATCCGATTTCTATTCTGAAGAGATTCGAATAGAAGCTGTACACCATCCTCGGATTCGGCCTGATGGGTTTCCATGTATCGAAATCGAACCGACCATATACATATCTGACTCCGTCGTCGGTGATTCGCCATTCCGGGTATAGTCTGTCCCTGACAGATTCCGGCACATGATACTGTTTCGGGAGAGTGCTTTCGAAAAATGCGTTGAAGGTATCATAGAAGTCGACCTGAAAATTGCGATCATCGGTGGGGACATACTCGGAGAAAATCGGTTCACTTCCCCACTGTGCCGGAGGTCCATACTCCACACCTTCGAATACGACGGGACTTCCGCATGCGACGAGGGTGTCGCAGCAGCACTTTTTCTCGCCCGGCCATCCCAGGCCACTCGAATCATATACTTTCATCATATCGCGGACTCCTCGTCGTCTTCATGGTGTGCCGGGCAGTCACCCGCAGTCACTTCGAGCCATGTACCGTTTTTTCCGACGGTCCGGTGAACATGGACACCGGAACCCGACTTCATGTAGTCGTCGGGACCGAGCACGGTTCCTCGAACCGTGAAGAGCGTGTCTTCGTCGCCGTTGCGTATCGTGATCGTCGCCGTTCCGTCGCTTTCGAGTTGCTCGTTCAGTTTCGAGATGTAACCTCCGGGCGTTTCAACGGCAAGGTAGTAGACTGTCGTTTTCTCCTCGCCATCGACCGTTTCGACGTGCGTATGCGGCCCTGTCAGCTTCACCGACATACCGACGACAAGCCGCTCATTGCTTTGATGGGCCAACTCCCAGCAGCCGCAATGATCGTACTGGATTTCACCGTCTGCCGTTTCGTAGGTTTTTCCATCGACCCGGACTTTTCCGAACGCCGGCAGTTTGGCGTCGTTGTTTTCGTTTGCCGGCACCGCTTCCATGATCGTCCCGTAGATCGGCCGAGCCCCGCCCCCTCCGCCGACGAGCTCCCAGTTCCCGGCGTAGATCGCCCGTACCATGCTCCCGATGGTGATATCGGACGGCTTGTCGTTCATGGACCCCGGGGAGTAAAGCCGATATGCCAGTGCTTCATCTTCGATATATTCGCCGCCGCGAAAAACGATCCTGTGCGCGTCGCACGAGTACGCAGATTCTTCTCCTCGCTGCGACCAGTCGCCGGCAATGCGAAACGTGAACGTGTTCCCAGCCGTCCCGTTCGTACCGGAACCGGTCGCCGTGACGTTTTTTTCCGCTTCACGCAGTCCCCGACGAATGAATTCGATCCCTTTCGGACCGACCGTAAAAATGTCCGCCATGCTATGAATATGGGTTCGGGATGTGCATGAGATTCAGGTCTTTTTTCCCGAGGAATTCGAACTCGATATAGACCGGCTGCTGTCCGTCGACGAGTTTCTTTCCGTGGCCGTCCAGGGCCACAGGGTCAGTCACGTCGGCGTTGTTCCCGTATTTGATCGGCTCGGCAAGACGTTCACCCTGCGCGTATGAATCCGTTTTTTCCACCTTTCCCGCATCGAGAATCGCGGTCTTCCATCCATACTTCCACGTGTTCATGGAAATATCGTACGATACATTCCACGACCGCGCGGAACCGTTCAATATCCTGTTTTCGGAGGCCGTAATGTTTTCAACCCACACTTGCCACGGCGAGAATCCCCAGAATGGCACGCTGTTCACGGCATGGATGTACTCGTCTATCTTTCGATTTGGGTTCACATATTCGATTCGATCCAGCGTGGACGTCTTGATCGGGAGATCGATGGTAACCGGGCCCGTTCCCGGCAATAGAGAATGCCTGGCAGGGAGTCCCTCCGACGATGATATCAGGGCGTCCATATTTCAATAATCCTTTCTTCGTGAGTTTCGTAATGTCTCCGAGGTTCGGGAATCCCCAGTGATGGCTTACGACGGCATTGCAGTCCCAGTCGATTTCGGAAATCGCCAGACATTCCAACCCGAGCGGTTGCCAGGCGACGTGCGCCGCCCCGATTCCATCGCAAAGTGAGATGTATTTCATCGGACCGGTTCTCCTTTACCGCTCGTTTCCGGGGTTAGTGTTCCAAGGGTTCGTCGCCGTTTCGGTGCGGGCCGGGGATCGTCGCAATCACAGCCGTATTGATTTTCGTGCAGTCGCCGCAATTCGGCTGTGAAAAATGGCGGTCGCAGCGGCCTTCGATTTGAAACGGTCGCGCAAGTTTCTCCCGGAGAATCAGGACATGCTTCGGGGCTGTGATTCCAAGAACAACCTTCTTGCCGTCGACGCGGACGACCTTGACGACGACGTGATCGCCGATCAGAACAGAGCCGTTTTCCTTCACGGTCAACGCGAGCATGATGAAGACTCCTTTCTTTTTCGCATGATCCTGTAGCCCCATGATTTCAGGGCAGACTTTCTCGCGTCGAAATACTCATTTTCGTCGCAATAATAAAAGACGCTTCCCCGCGATTCGCAGTCGTCGCATTCGACGTAGACCTGGCATCCGCGTTCGGTTTGCGTTTCCTCGCCGTAGACGACATGGCTCGATTCGGAGCCGCAAAATTTACATTTCGCGCGATCCCTTTCCTGCTCCCGGCCCATGTTGACTCCTTTCTTTTTTTCACCATTGCGAAATATCGTTACGAAATATAAAGTCCGTGCCGTGCAAGCCGGTTCTTGATAATGGAGTCGCGCACAGCCCTTTCGACCGGCGTTTCCGGCCGCTCTTGCTTGGAGGCGTCCCAGCCTTCGATGTCGCTNNGGGAGCGGGAAGTTGATTTTTCCTGCTCTTGCTTCATCCATCCAGTTCCGAATCGTATCTTCGTGACGACCGAAAAACGCAGCGACTTCTTTGATTGACATGAACATGGGACACCTTTGGTTGAAAATGGCCCCTCCGTGGGACTGTAATTTCGAGGGCTTGCAACTCCTAAAATTACGCAGTCCGTTAGTCGCCGCTGCTCCGCTTGGAACAACGGCATTGCGAGTTTGCGTTTGTGACACACACGGAAACGGGAACGTCCGTTCGTCTTTCACTTCCTCCAGTTCTTCGTGTCACGAAAGCGGGATATGAATTTATAAATTCGTACAAATATAGATAGTTTTTTCGCACAAAGATTCTCGTCGAATTCCTCGCCTGCACCGTAGTACCCGACCAATCCTAATT
>DOMV01000476.1:15508-15759 GCA_003509805.1 Planctomycetaceae bacterium | reverse complement strand
GTTGCCGGGCGCCGTCGTCAAGCGGGCGGTGATCGGTTCCCCGGCCAATTCGGTCGCCGCGACGTTTTCCGGCGCCATTTTCAGCAGGACAGCCTTCTGCCGCGGCGTCGCTTCCTGGTCGACCCGGGTGTAATAGGATTTGCCGAACCGGGTCTCCATTTCCTCATAGAGGACGCCGGGATCGCACCCGACGGTTGTCAGGATTTCGGCGGCAAGCAAATTGAGAACAATGCCGTCCTTGTCGGTCGTCC
>DOMV01000476.1:2977-15415 GCA_003509805.1 Planctomycetaceae bacterium | reverse complement strand
ACCCGGTCGATCATCGCGCTGGAAACCAGTGTTTTGCCGATGCCGACCTTATTATTCCAAGCGGGGCGGTGCTGAAACAGGTATCGGATCGCAACCGCGAGATAATGGTTCGGATTCATCAAGCCGCACGACGGGCAGACGATTCCATGCCGGTCCGTATCGGGATCGTTCGCGAAAGCGATGTCGAACGTGTCCTTGAGGGCGACCAATCCCCGCATGGCATGGGAACTGGAACAATCCATGCGGATTTTGCCGTCGTGATCGAGCGTCATGAACGAAAAGGTCGGATCGACCCGATCGTTGACGACGGTGATGTCAAGCCCGTATTTTTCCGCGATCGGTTTCCAATAGGCGGTTCCCGCGCCGCCGAGCGGATCGACGCCGATACGGATTTTCGAAAGGCGGATCGCTTCCAGATCGATCAGCGACGGCAGGTCGGCGATGTACGATTCCGCAAAATCGACGGCCTCCAGGTGCGGCGAGCCGAGCGCCGTTTCGTACGGAATGCGTCGAACGAGGTTGTTCTTGCCTTCCAGCAGCGCGTTGGCACGGTCCTGTATCCATTTCGTCACTTCCGTGTTCGCCGGTCCGCCGGTCGGGGGATTATACTTGATTCCACCGTCGCCCGGCGGGTTGTGCGAGGGCGTAATCACGATCCCGTCGGCCTGTCCGCCCGTTTCCGTGCGATTATGCCCGAGAATCGCGTGCGAAATGACCGGGGTCGGCGTGTAACCGTCCTTCTCCTGGTAAACGGTTCGAACTTCATTGGCCGTGAGCACTTCGATCGCGGTCCGCTGGGCGGGCCCCGAGGCGGCATGGGTGTCCTTGCCGAGATAAAGCGGACCGGTATGGCCCCGCATGGTCCGGTAATCGCAAACCGCCTGGACGATTGCCAAGATGTGCGATTCGGTGAAGGACCCGTCGGCCGGTTGGCCGCGATGCCCGCTTGTCCCGAAGGCGACCCGCTGGGCGGGATTGCCCATATCGGGTTTGTTCTCGTGATAGTCCCGTTCCAGTTTCACGGGATCGATCAGGATTTCTTTCGGGGCGGGCCGACCGGCAAGGGGATGTGTCATGTTCATTAGGGGAGCTGGAAATGCACCGAAAGGGCGTATGCGCCGAAATGACGGCTCTCCGGTCGACGGTTCTCCGGCCATTGCGTCACGCTTCGTTCCCGGCTTTTGTTGGGGGCGTCGTCGTTTGGGGTGTTGTCCGCCCGTTTGCTGTATGCTCCATATTCTACGTGAAGATCGCGGTTATGCAAGAGATGGGGTCGTTTGGCATGGGTTCGTTCGGCGTGGGTTCGTTCGGCATATTGTATCGGCGGCCCGGTTTGTGTACAATGATGTGATGAATGTGGCCGAGCTCCTGACATCGCGAAAAAAACACTGGGAGGAACTGGAAGCGTTTCTCCCCCGGTTTCGTTCCGTCCGGAAGAAGCGGCGACAACTCAGTCCGGAGGAGACGGCCCGGTTTACTGAGCTTTACCGGGGTGTTTGCGCCGATCTGGCCCTTGCGGAAGCCTATCGTTTGCCGCCCGGGATTACGAAGTACCTGAACGATCTGGTCGGCCGGACGCATAACACGCTTTACTCCGACCAGTCGGTGACGCTGCATTCCTGGGTTCGACTTTTGACGGTCGAAAACCCGCGGCTGCTTTTCCGGGATGCGACGTTCTGGTTCGCCCTCTTCCTTTTTTGGGGCCCGTTCCTGACCTGCGCCTGGCTGGCCAAGACAAACCCGGAGTTCGCGCCGGCCATTCTCGGCGCGGAACAACTCGAAGGAATCGAACTCTCGTTCGCGGAACCCTTTACCAACATGAACCCGGGGGAACGAGCGTTCATGGGCGGTTTTTACGTGCTCAACAACGCGGGAATCGGCCTGCAATGCTTCGCCTTCGGGGCGCTGACCGCCATCGGAACGATTATATTGACATTATTCAACGCCGTCACGCTCGGGACCGTTTTCGGGCACATGTCGACGACGGCTTCCGCACCCCAATTTTTCGAGTTCGTCACCGCGCACGGACCGTTCGAACTGACCGCGATCGTCATGGCCGCCGCCGCGGGAATCCGGATCGGAAAATCGATGGTGCTCACCCAAGGTTTCACGCGAGGAGACTCGATACGCCGGGCGGCGATGAAATCGATCCCGATCGTTTCCACGGCGACCGTCCTGTTTTGCCTCGCGGCCCCGATCGAGGCGTTCATTTCCCCGAACCCGCTTCACGATCTGGCCGACCTGGGTTTGGATCCGGTCCTCGTCAAACGGGGAGTCGCGTTGACTTGCACGTGTTTGCTGTTGCTCTACATCGTCGGGCTCGGCGGCGCCGCTTCGCTCGGGGACCATTGGGGACGTCTGTTCCATCACCGCAGGCCCCGTTGAGATTTCCCGAAGCCTCCGCCCTCCGGAGCCGTCCCGGAAAAAATACCCCGCCCGGTAGTCAAAATAGGCTTATGGTGTAAAATGAGCGTTTCGAGAAGATTGAAGTTGGCAAGTCGTACACGTCAAGAAACCAATCGAGGAACAGATGCAGAAACCTGATTTTGAAAAATGCGGCGGAATGATTCCCGTGATCGCGCAGGATGTCGTCGACGGGGAAGTGCTCATGCTCGCGTACATGAATGAAGAAGCGTATGACGAAACGCTCAAAAGCGGTCGGGCCGTCTACTACAGCAGGAGCCGGAACAAACTTTGGCGCAAGGGTGAGGAAAGCGGGAACGTGCAAAAAGTGCATTCCCTTTTTGTCGATTGCGATCTCGACACCCTTCTCATCAAGGTCGAGCAAGTCGGCGGCGCCGCCTGCCACGAGGGCTACAAAAGTTGTTTCTTTCGGCAAATCCTGCCGGAAGGCGAGATGAAAATCGTCGCGGAACGGGTTTTCGACCCGAAGGATGTTTACAAAAAATAAACCGGATTCGCGTCGCCATACCCCGTCCCCTTTGTTCCAGCACGTCACCATGGCCGATGAATGTCCTTTTCAGGCGGCCGTCACAGGATCAGCGATTATGTCCAATATATTGAAACTCGGCATTCCCGCCGGCAGTTTGCAGGAAGCCACGATCGATTTGTTCAAGAAGAGCGGCTACAACATTTCCGTCGCTTCCCGCAGTTATGTTCCCGCGATCGACGACGAGGAAATCGAATGCCTCTCGCTCCGGGCGCAGGAAATGGCCCGCTATGTCGCCAACGGCGATCTCGACGCGGGGCTCACCGGATTCGACTGGATCGTCGAAACCGAATCCGACGTCCGTGAAGTCGCCGAACTCCGGTTCTCCAAGGTCAGCCGCCGGCCGGTCCGCTGGGTCCTGTGCGTTCCCGAGGAGTCGCCGATCACGGAAATCGCCCAACTCCAGGGAAAACGGATCGCGACCGAAGGTGTCAACCTGACACGTCAATTTCTCGCCAAACACGGCGTGACGGCCAACGTTGAATTCAGTTGGGGCGCGACCGAGGTTAAACCTCCGAAACTGGCGGATGCGATCGTCGAAGTGACGGAAACCGGCGGCTCGTTGCGGGCCAACAAACTGCGCATCATCGCCGAAGTCTTGCAAAGCACCACCCGGTTTATCGCGAACCACGTTTCGTACGCGGACCCGTGGAAAAAACAGAAGATAGACGATCTCGTCCTCATGCTCCAGGCGACCATGGCCGCCGAAGGAAAGGTCGTTTTGATGATGAACGTCCCGAAAGACGACCGCGCCGCCGTTCTTTCGCTGTTGCCCGCCCTGCAACAACCGACGATCTCCCAACTCGCGGACGCGAAATGGATCGCCGTCCAAACGGTCATCCAGGAATCACTTGTCCGGACCTTGATCCCGAAACTCAAGGCGGCCGGCGCAACCGGAATCGTCGAGTACCCGATTTCCAAAATCATTCCCTGATCCGACGGACAGCGGACGGTGTGCGGAAATCCGGGAATACGGTTCCCGGATTCGGTGTATACTGGAAACGCGATGAAAACGGACATTCGGTCAAGTCTGCCTGCCGCACTCACTCGACTCTCACTTCTGTTTGCGCAATGACATAACCGGCTCGTTCGAGCGGCAGGCGANNTGCCGTAGTTTCAGGCCGTTTACTGTATAAAACTTGCGGGTTTCAGTATGGAACGATTGCCATACAATCAGTTGGACCGCCCCGGTAAAATACGCTTGGCGTTCGATGTCCGTTCGACCGGGCGTTTGTTGCTCTGCTCCCTGCTGGTCGGCATTTTGGCCGGTCTCGTCGCAGCCGGTTTCTATTCCGCGTTGGGGGTTATCCAGAGAAACGTCTCGGACCTGTATAAGTTTGCCGGTATCCATTTCACTCCCGCACCGCATCGTAACGCGGTCCATCACGACGTTTATGAGGAAGGCCCGGAAGAGAGGGAACCCATCGATTTGCCGTTGACGATTACCGACGGACGGCTCGGGGCCTCGATGAGGACGGACAAGATTCTCGATTATTTCATCGTCCCGAAATACTGGCTGCTCATTATCCTGATCCCGGGCTTCGGCGGCCTCCTCTGCGGCATCATCATCTGTTCGTTCGCACGCGAGGCGGGCAACGAGGGAACCGACCACATTATCAAGGCGTTTCACCTGCGAAACGGCATCATCCGTTTTCGGCTGCTGCTCGTTAAAACGCTTTCCAGTCTCGTAACCCTCGGCACGGGAGGCAGCGCCGGCTGGGAAAGTCCGGCGGCGCTGGTCGGCGCGGGCACGGGCTCCCTTTTCTGCCGATTCCTGAAAACCAACGCGGAAGAACGACGCATGCTCCTCCTGGCCGGGACCGCCGGCGGGATAGGCGCCATTTTTCAAGTCCCGTTGGGCGGCGCGTTTTTTGCCGTCGAGATTCTCTACTGCACGTTTGCAGTGGAACTCCGCGCCTTCCTGCCGTGCCTGGTCGCCTCGGTGTCCGGGTACGCGACTTTTCAACGGATCGTTGGCCCTTCCATCCCGATCGACCGCACGCAATGCGTCCCGTTCGAATGGGGATTCCCGCTCCTCGTCCACCTGCCCCTATTTGTTCTTTTCGCATTCCTCTGCGCAGCCCTGGGTTGGTTCTACGTGCGATGTCTCCACGAGACGCGCAACCGGATTTTTCGCCGCTTGTCGCTCCCCGAGTTCATGAAACCGGCGCTCGGAGGAATGATGCTGGGCGTGGTCGCTATTTTCTTTCCCATGGTTTTCGGCGGCGGTTATGAATGGATTTCCAGCGCGATCGAGGGAAACCTCTCGGCAAAACTCATGTGCGCCCTCGTTTTGGCAAAAATCCTGGCGACATCGCTCACGATCGGTTCCGGCGGCAGCGGCGGATTACTCGGACCGTCGCTTTTCATCGGGGCCATGCTCGGCGGCGGTTTCGGGACCCTGCTGCACCAGCTTTTCGCCCTTATCGGTTTGGCCTGGATCATTCCACAACCTGCCGTATTCGTCATCCTCGGGATGGGCGCCTTCTACGGGGGGATCGGAAAAGTGCCGCTTGCCGCCGCCGTCCTGACCTGTGAAATCGTCGGCGGATCCTATTTTTTGACGATTCCACTGCTCCTGATCGCCATGCTCCATTTCGGAATCCAGTCGCCACGAACATCGCTCTACGAGGAGCAGGTCTTGACCCCCCTCGACAGTGCCGCCCATTTCGGCGATTTCGTAGTCGAGCTGCTCCAGGTGATTCGCGTCGACCAGGTTGTCAAACTGAATCCGGTCGATCCGCCGAAAGAAACGGTCTTGATACCGCAAACGGCGTCGATTGCCGAGGTGATGCGAACAATCTCCGCATCGACGGACACCCATTTTCCCGTCGTGGACGATGACCGTACCTTGGTCGGCCTCGTCTCCCTCGGTGATGTCCGCTCCGCCTTCGTCAGCTTGGGGGATTGGCGTCTGCTGATCGCGGACGATCTGGCCCAGCTTCCGGAAATGTACGTTCTGCCCGACGATTCGCTCTACACGGTATTACGGATATGCAATCGTGGCGGAATCACGGAGATTCCCGTGGTCGATTCCGCGGAAACGAGGCGTGTGATCGGGATGATTCGCCGCCACGAGATCATTGCCGCCTACAACGATTCGATTTCCCGTTTCCGGGACAATTAGCTTTTGTCCGCATATACCGGAATCGCGATGAAAACGAGCGATGAGAACAAGCACTGCGGTCAAGTCCGCCTGCCGCACCCGCGCACCCCTGGATTCCGTTTGTACAATGGCATAAACGTTTCGTTCGAGCGGCAAACGATCGTACGCGGAAAGGTTGCAAACCGGGACTGCTCCCGGGCCAAGCCGCCGATCCCGGGAGCGGTCATACCTGTTATACGCATCATTCCGGTATGGCAAAACAGGCAAGTTTCACGTGGAACCCTTTCGAAACGGGAAGCCGGCCACGAACGCTCTTATATGCTGTGAACGGCCTGACCGATGGCGAAAACAGATGTCGAAACCGATTGACACCAGCTCCACTGTAGGCAATCTCGAATACGATGAGGAACTGCCGATTGTTCGGCGGCGCACGGAGATTCTTGCGCTCATCGAAAAGCATCAGGTTCTCGTCGTCTGCGGCGAAACCGGGAGCGGCAAATCGACCCAGTTGCCGAAATTCTGCCTGGAACTCGGATATGGTTCGAAAAAAATGATCGGGCATACCCAGCCACGCCGCATTGCCGCGCGGAGTGTTGCCGTTCGAATCGCGGAAGAACTGGGCACCCCGCTCGGCCAAACGGTCGGATACAAGGTACGCTTCGGCGACCGGACTTCCGCCGCCACCCGCGTCAAGCTGATGACGGACGGAATCCTGCTGGCCGAGTCCCAAACAGACCGTTTTTTCAACCGTTACGATACGATCATCATCGATGAGGCGCATGAGCGTTCCCTCAACATCGATTTTCTCCTGGGAATCATCAAACGGATTCTCCCGAAGCGGAAAGACCTGAAACTGATTATCACGAGTGCGACCATCGACGCGACCCGATTTGCCGACCATTTTCGCGATGAACTGGGACGGGCTGCGCCGGTGATCGAGGTTTCCGGGAGAACGTATCCGATCGATATCCTGTATCGCCCCCTGATCGATCCGTATCACAATAACAATAACAACGACAACGGCGGCAACGCGAATGAAACACACGCTGCGCGGAATGACGCGCCCGATCTCGAAGACGCCGTTCTTCGAGCGGTCGATGAGTGCGTTTCCCTCGGAAGCGGCGATATCCTCCTTTTTCTCCCGACGGAGCGCGATATTCTGGAGTCGGCCAAACGGCTTCGTGCCCGAGCGATGCGCGACAAAACGGAGATACTGCCCCTCTATGCCCGGCTGCCGATAGGTGAACAACAACGGATTTTCACAAAGTCGCCCCATCGAAAAATCGTCCTGGCGACCAATGTGGCCGAATCCTCCCTGACCGTTCCCGGGATCCGCTTCGTCATCGACAGCGGAACCGCGCGAATCAGCCGCTACTCGGGCCGTTCCCGGACCCAACGATTGCCGATCGAACCCATCTCCCAGGCTTCCGCCGACCAGCGGGCAGGGCGTTGCGGCCGGGTCGGACCGGGAGTCTGCATCCGCCTGTACGACGAGCGGGATTACCGTGCCCGCGACCGTTACACGACCCCGGAAATCCAGCGGACCAATCTCGCCTCGGTCATCCTGCAAACGAAGGCGTTCCGTCTGGGACCGATCGAGCGTTTCCCGTTTCTTGATCCGCCGCGGTCCTCCGCGATCAGCGACGGTTATAAAACCCTGCATGAGATCGGCGCGCTGGACGAACATTCCAACCTGACCGCAATCGGCCGTCGACTCGCGACGTTGCCGGTTGATCCGCGCATCGGGCGCATGGTCCTCGCCTCCATGGAGGAAAACTGCCTGCGGGAAATGCTTGTTATCGCGGCCGCCATGGAAATTCAGGACCCCCGCGAACGGCCCCAGGAGTTTCGTGAAAAAGCGGACGCTGCCCATGAACGATTCGCCGACGAGCAAAGCGATTTTCTTGCCTACCTGAAAATATGGGAATTTTACCGGCATCTCAAATCGACCCTTTCCCGTTCCCAACTCCATAA
The DNA here is from genome assembly GCA_003509805.1 of Planctomycetaceae bacterium. Taxonomy (GTDB): domain Bacteria; phylum Planctomycetota; class Planctomycetia; order Pirellulales; family Thermoguttaceae; genus UBA8133. Next base: position 7,385 of record DOMV01000476.1, on the reverse strand, counting down.
AGCCTGCCTTCGCAATTTTCTCGCGCCCAACCGGATGCGGGAATGGGGCGACATTCACATCCAGCTTCAATCCGATTTAAGGGAAATGCGCAAGGAGCGGTCGAAAGACAAGGCAACACGCCAAGACGCCGACCACCGGAATACAGACCGGGAGAATCGTGAGAATACCGGCGCCGCCGATACCGTTCCCTCGACACAATCGCTCTATGCTCCGCTCCACCGCGCGATTTTGACCGGCCTCCTTTCGGGCCTGGCTCAGCGTGAGGATCGCGGCGAATACGCGGTAGCCGGCGGGGGGCGATTCCACCTGTGGCCCGGCAGCGGCGTCTGCAAGGCCAAAAAAAACTACCACTGGATCATTTCCGCGGAACGCGTCGAGACGGGCAGGAAATACCTGCGGACGGTCGCCCGGATCGACACGAACTGGGTCGAACCGCTTGCACGACACCTGCTTCAACGTGTTTACCTCGAACCGCACTGGAACCGTGAAACGGGCTACGTTCACGCCTACGAACGCCTGACGCTTTACGGCCTGACGATCGTGCCGAAACGACGGATCAACTTCGGGGCGATCGATCCGAAGCAGGCGCGGGATATTTTCATTCAACGCGCCCTCGTTGACGACGAACTTGATTGCAACGCAGCATTCGTGCTTGAAAACCGTAAGCTCCTGGAAGAGGCCCGGCGATTGCAGGACAAGCTGCGTCGCCCCGATTTGCTTTTGGGAGAATACGCCCGTTACGCATTTTATCAGGCCCGGCTGCCGGAAGACGTTTATGACCGCCGCTCGCTGGAAAAATGGTGGAAAAACGCGACCACGGAACAACGATCACGGCTCCGTTTCTCGATGAACGATCTCTGTTCCGGGAGAATCGACGACGATATCGCAACCCGTTTTCCGGACACGCTGGAGACACCCGGCGGCCCCGTTCGGATCGAATACGCTTTCCGACCCGGCGAGTCCGACGACGGCCTTTCCGTATCGGTTCCGATCGAAGGTCTGCGACAACTCCGGCCGGAACGGCTCGGCTGGCTCGTTCCCGGATTGATCGAACAGAAAATCGTCGCCCTGCTCCGCAGTCTGCCGAAGGAGGTTCGACGCGCCCTTGTCCCGATTCCCGATACCGCACGCGAACTCGCCCGCAAACTTGCCGACGGTCACAACGCGCCGGCCCATTCGCAATCCCTGGAAGCCGTCCTTGCGACGGAAATAAGTCGCCTGGCGGGCAAGGCAATCACCCCAAGGGACTTTCTTGCAGCGGATATCCCCAAGGAAATGTTGTTCAACGTCCGGGTACTCGACGCCGCCGGCGAGTTGATCGCGGAAGGCCGCAGGCTCGAAGAACTCCGCAGGGACTTGGGCGTCAAAGCGACGACGACCGTTGCCGCAACGGAGGACCCACGCTGGAATCGGAACGACGTTACCGATTGGGATTTCGGCGAATTGCCCGAATCAGTCGTGTTGAAACGGGGCGGATTGACTATCCATGCCTACCCGATGTTGATCGTCGAAACCGATACGGCCGGGCATCGACACGTCGCGCTTCGTTTGGCCGACACGCTCCGGAAGGCGGAGTTGCATACGCGAGACGCGCTCGTCCATCTGACATGGCTCAAAATGCGAAAGGAAATCGCGACGCAGTTGCAATGGATGCCCGGTTTTGACAAGATCGGCGTTTATTCCGCGCACCTGGCCGAATTCGATCCGAAACGGGATATCGGAGAACTGCTCGCGGCCCGGTCGCTTGAAATCGAGTCCCAACCGATTCCCCGGAGCGAGGGAGGCTACCGGCAACGTTTGGCGGCCGCGTCGAAACGGCTCGGTACGGCGGTCCAGGAAACAACCCGAACCATCGGTCCGCTTTTCGAGACGCTGTTTCAGGTTCGCTTGCTTCTTGAACGGCAGTCGGGACGCTTCGAATCGTCACGGCAGGATGCGATCGCGTCGGTCGATGCATTGACCGTGCCCGGTTTCCTGCGGAGCACCCCGTGGAATTGGCTTCGCGAGTATCCCCGCTATTTCAAGGCGGTACTTGTCCGGTTTGAAAAACTCGCAAGCGGCGGTGAAGCGGCCGATCGATCGGCGACGGAAGAACTCGCCGCCTTCAGGCATAAACTCAAGGAACGACTGGAGTTGAATGAGGTCGTCGGGCGTTTCGACCCGCAACTGGAAACATTCCGTTGGATGCTGGAAGAATACCGCGTCTCGCTTTTCGCGCAAAAATTAGGGACTGCCGTGAAGGTTTCCCGGCAACGCCTGGAAAAGCAATGGGATCTGACGACCAACGAGTAGGACGCCGCGCAAGCAGTCCTTTCCTGCCGTTCACGGCGTGGTCACCCGGCGTAGTCAACCAAGCGTAGTCAACCAAGCGTGGTCTACCAAGCGCGGTCAACCAAGCGCGGTCAACCGGGCGGCCAGCTCATGCTTCTTCCCCCAATGAGGTGAAAATGGAGGTGCCGCACAGTCTGGGTGGCATCCGGACCGCAGTTGAGTACGACACGGTAACCGCTCTCCGCAACGCCCTGTTCTTCGGCAATCCGGCGTATCGTGAGGAACAGGTGTCCGATCAGTTCCGCATCCTCTTCGGCAATCTCGTTGCTCGAAGGAATTTCCTTTTTGGGGATGACGAGCAAGTGGACGGGCGCCTGCGGCATGATGTCGCGAAAAACGAGGCATCGGTCGTCCTCGAACAGGATTTCCGCCTCGATTTCCCGGTCGATAATCCGCTTGAAGATGTTTTTTTCCGGCATGTTCACGGCTCCTGTCTGGAAATGTTCAAAAAACGGCGTAGAATGACGGCGTGGGGTGAGCGCGTTGATGAACGGCCGCGTTGGTGAACGGCGTTGGTTTTCAGCGTCGGTGGGCAATTCATGTGCGTCGACTTCGGTTCATCCTTGTCCCGCAATCGCGGCAGGCGGACTTGACCGCAGCGCTCGTTTTCGGCGCATTTCCAGTATACCTGTTTTTTTCGCCGCCCGCAATCCGTCGGAGCCTTTTCCATGATGAACCTTGCCGTTTCGATCCGCCCGGGTTTCGTGTTTCTTTCCGTCGTTTTCGTCGCGACCCTGGTTTATGCACCGATTCGAGGGCAAGAGTCGAAGCCGGACGATAGGGCTGCGGCCCCCATTCCCGCGACCAACTTTTCCGCGGCGGAGTGGAAAGAACGGATTGAAAAACAATTCGAGGTTTACCTGCCGATTTCCGGACGCTATAAACCGCAAAATGGCGATCGGGAAACGGCGGAGGAGCTTTTGCGGCTCTGCGTCGCCTATCTCGGACAGGACTTGTCCGATAAGGACCGACTCTGGGGATTGCGTCGCCAGGCCGTCGTGCTCGAAACGTTGACCGTATGGAAACCGACGCAATACTACGGGATGCTCAAGGATGCCGCTACGTCGCTCGAATCCTACCGGGAACGTTTCAAAGATGTGGACAAAACGCTCCAGCCGATTCGTGGAACATTGTTGAGAACCCGTTATACCTGGTTGGGCAGCACGGACCTCCGCGAATCCTCGCGGGTCGATATCGACGAGTTGGTCGGCGACCTCCATTCGTTCGTCCAGGATTATCCGGGCACGAAGGCGAACGAGGCGGTTACGGTGCTCATCAATATCGTCAAACGCTTTCCCCAAGCCAAGCGGGACGACACCCTTCTCCGCATCGCCCGGCCTCTTTCCCGGTTGTACCTCGAATCAAGGGTGGTCGAAGACAGGATTTTCGGGATGCAACTCCTCGGTTTGATAAACCGAATCGAACTCGTGGGAAATGAAATGACGCTTGCCGGCTACGAACAGGACGAGACGCCGTTCGATCCCGCCTCGCTCAAGGGAAAGGTCGTCCTGGTCGATTTCTGGGAAACCGCATGCCTGCCCTGCATGCAGCAGATGCCTCGCTTGATCGAACTCCACGAAAAATACCGGGACCGGGGTGTCGAATTCGTCGGTGTGGCCTGTGATCCGAATCCGGCGACGACGGTCAAATTTCTCAAGGAGAAAAACATCTTCGACGGCAAGGTTCCCGGCTGGCCGCACATCGTCGACAACATGGCCGCCGTCAAAAAAGAACCGACGGTCCATGGCCTTTACGGCGTTTACACCTTCCCGACGATGTTCCTGATCGGCAAGGACGGCCGGGTCATTTCGACGGCCACCAACATTCTTACGCTGGAAAACGAGATCGAAGCCGCCTTGGCCGTGAAAATCGACCCGCGCAGAAAACCGCCGATCCGGCCGGAAACGATTCCTTCACCCCCGAAAGCGAATTGACCCGGCGAATGGACGCCGGTCGTCGCGTCAAAGTGGGGCCATACTGGAAACGCGATGAAAACGAGCGACGAGAACGAGCACTGCGGTCAAGTCCGCCTGCCGCGATCGCTCGCCCCTAACCTCTGTTTGTATAATGATATAA
>DOMV01000476.1:0-2950 GCA_003509805.1 Planctomycetaceae bacterium | reverse complement strand
CTGGGGAACAGGGATTCGAACCCCGACTAAATGGTTCAGAGCCATTCGTGCTGCCTTTACACAATTCCCCATTTGTCCCGACGAACGCGACCATCAATTGCAGTCCGATTGTAGTCGAACCGGGGGGCACTCGTCAAGGGGGCTTTTCAAGAGAAACGGGGTGTTCCCACGGGCGCGCTTCGCGGTATAATCGTACCGGAGTCGTTTCAGAAGTTTCGCCTTTCAGAAGTTTCACCGGCTTCGACGGACTGTTTCGCGGACCGTGAAGAACCGCAGCGTCATGCCGTCGATCGCCCATTCACCTATTCACGTCCATTACGAATCACATGGCTTACCTGCGACGTATCGAATCGGATTCGAAAAAAGGAGCGTTGATCGAGATTATCGCCGATTCTTCCCGCTTGGGCCGCCATCCGGGCTGCGAGATCGTCCTGGATAACAACGCCGTCAGCAGGGAGCACGCCCGGTTGATTCGCGACCAAAACGATTATCATATCGAAGACTTGCACAGCCGGAACGGAACGTATGTCAACGATGAATTGATTACGCGGCGGGTCAAATTGAAAAACGGCGACGCAATCCGGATATGCGACATGAGGTTCCTCTTTTTCGACGAGCCCGGGATGCTCGATTCCTCGCAATTCAACGCGATGCACCTGGCCGGTCGGGCGACACTTTCCGACGAATCGAATCCCGCGAGCGATTCCTACACGATCAAATCCTCGATCCGCATGGACAATGGAAAGGGCCTGCTGCCGTCCGGCCCGGTCGAGATGCCCCGCGCGAACGCTGAAATCAAACTCCGCGCCCTGATCGACATCGGACGCAATCTCGGCGCCCAGGTCGACCAGGTTTTGCCGCAATTGCTGAACAACCTGTTGCGGATTTTCCTACAGGCGGATTGCGCCTACATCATCCTTTCCGACAAACAGACGAAACGGCTCGAACTGAAGGCGTTCAAACATCGCGATCCGAAAAACCGCGAATCCTACCGGATCAGCCGAACGATCCTCGAAAAAGTCGTTTTCTCCAAGGCGGCGATCCTCTCGGACGACGTGGCGAACGATTCCCGGTTCGATCCGAGCGAAAGCATCATCAATTACAGCATTTACTCGATCATGGCCGCCCCGATTATGGATTACGACCAGGCCGAGGTGCTTGGGGTCATCCAGGTGGATTCGCGGACCGGCGGCAAGAAATTCTCTTACGAGGACCTCGACCTGCTCGTCAGCGTCGCCTATCAAATCGCGGTAACCTATCAAAACGCCATGATGCAGGACGCCGTCGTCGCCGAAAAACTGCTCGAACGCGATTTGGCCATGGCGCACCGGGTCCAGATGTCCCTGCTCCCGCTGGAACGGCCGAGTATTCCCGGCTACGGCTTTTTCGACCATTACAAGCCGGCCCAGTATCTTGGCGGCGATTATTACGATTACATTCCCCTGCCCGACGGGCGGCTTGCGCTCGCCCTCGGCGACGTTTCGGGCAAAGGAGTCGCCGCTTCGCTGTTCATGTCGAAATTATGTTCGGAAGTGCGGACCGGCCTGCTGATCGAACCGACCTTTGCCGATACGATGAAACGGCTCAACCGCATCTACGCCGACGAACGCTGGGAAAACCGTTTTATCACCTTCTTTTTCGGGATTCTCGATCCGAACAGGAACACGTTGACCTTTTTCAACGCCGGACATGTTCCCCCGATTCTTTGCGACGGTAACGGGAGCGCCGTCACGCTGGCCGAGGACAAGATCGGGCTTCCGCTCGGCGTGGCGGAAGGAAGCGAGTACGAGGAACACACGATTACGATCGAGGAAGGCCGGACCGTCGTCGTGATCAGCGACGGCCTGACCGATGCGATGAACGTTTCTGAAAAGTATTTCGGCATGGAAGGCGTTTTGAAGCACCTGCGGCGTTCGACTACCGCTTCGGTGGAGGATTTCGGCGCCAACCTGATCAACGCGGTCAACAGCTTTGCCGGCCGGACTCCCCAGACCGACGATCAAAGCGTTCTTATTTTCGGACGACGAAGCGGTTCGTAAACGGAATGTGTCCGCCCGTTGTTCCGCTGCGGAACAGGCGTTTTGCGTTCGACGGGGCATTCGGTAATCGTTTCATGCCGGCCGCCTGTTCCAAAACCGCCTGTTCCAAAAAAGGAGGTTTCCCGGGAATCTTCCCGGATATCCACCCGGGTGCATTCCGACGCATTCTCGTTTCCCGCCGAAAACTTTCGCTATCCTCTCGTTGCAACGCCCGGCAACCGTGCCAGGTGTTACGGCCCGCATTTTCTCTTTTTCCCGACCTTGCTTTGCGGCGTTTGTGCCGATTCTGATCGTGCGTTTTCCGTAAAAACGGAAAACCCGGTTATTTCAAAGAATTCTTCCGCTTGTTCCGGGCAGGTTTTCCCGGCTGTCTGCGGTGTCGTAATGAATAATGACGCATTTGATTTTCGCGAATTTTGGGAAAAATAAAAAAAATATCCGACCTCGCGCAAAACACGCTTTATATTCGCATACCGGGAAAGCAAGGACATGACCCGCAGGGCGATTTCGTCTTGGGATTTCGTCCTGGGATTTCGTCCTGAGATTTCGTCCCGGACGCGTCAATGCGATGCATGAGGTTGAGTTTTTTCGTTGTCATTCACCTCCTGAAAGGTGAAGCGGAAAAACGAGAGGACATCTTCGACCGCACCACACCTGCCGCCTATAAGGGGACGCCGACGTTTCGATCGGAAGAAGGCGTTTCGTACCCCGGCGCTCGAAGTGCGCGCGGTTGAAAAGAAAGGAAAAGTGTTAATCATGGCTGGACTGTACGTTGCATCGAACCCGACCGCTTTGGGCGCCCAATTCACCCTGCAAAGAAACATGGGGGCCTTTTCGGACACGCTCACCCGCTTGAGCACCGGTCTGAGGATCAACTCGGCCAAGGATGACCCGGCGGGACTTATCGCGAG